>VEPD01000290.1 GCA_012027035.1 Ruminiclostridium sp.
AAGGATATAGGAATAGATCTGGGGACCGCCAATACTCTGGTGCATGTAAAAGGTAGGGGAATAGTCGTACGGGAGCCTTCGGTCGTTGCAATAAACAAGAAAACAAATACAATACTTGCAGTCGGTGATGAAGCAAAGAACATGATAGGGAGAACGCCGGGAGATATCGTGGCGATAAGACCCATGAAAGACGGTGTAATTGCAGATTTCGACGTTACTCAGAGTATGCTTAAATATTTTATTAAAAAAGCTTTCTCCGGAGGTTTCATGTCAAAGCCGAGAGTGGTTATCTGTGTGCCGTCAGGTGTAACGGAAGTGGAGAAAAGGGCTGTTGAAGAAGCTACCCTTCAAGCGGGCGCAAAAGAAGCTTATCTGATTGAAGAACCGATGGCTGCTGCTATCGGTTCAAATCTGCCGGTAGAGGAACCTTCGGGCAGCATGATAGTAGATATAGGCGGAGGTACAAGCGAGGTTGCCGTTATCTCCCTAGGCGGGATAGTTACAAGCAAATCACTTCGTATAGCAGGCGACGAGTTTGATGAAGCTATTGTACATTACGTAAAAAAGGAATATAACCTCATGATAGGAGAGAGGACGGCGGAAGCGATAAAAATGACTATAGGGGCAGCTTATCCAAAACCAAAGGATGAGTACATGGAAGTAAGGGGAAGAGATTTGATAACCGGCCTGCCCAAGAATTTGTCAATATCATCTGCGGAAATAATCGAGGCGCTTAAGGAACCGATAAATTCAATAGTGGATTCAATAAAATATACTCTTGAAAAGACGCCGCCGGAGCTTGCCTCGGACATCATGGACAGAGGTATAATGCTTGCAGGAGGCGGGGCTTTGCTGAGCGGCCTCGACAAGCTTATAAAGGAAGAAACCGGAATGTCTGTCACAGTGGCTGAAAATCCGTTGGATTGTGTGGCTATTGGGGCAGGAAAGGTTCTTGACGAAATAGAGACATTGAAAAGAGTGCTGATTTCTCCGAAAAAATTAAAATAGGGGGGAGACACGCCAATTGCTGCGCCTTTTTAGAAGCAAGCGGTTTTTAATTTCTATAATTACGATATTCATATTGATTATTATGGGGGTTTCGGTCAACAAAAACAGCAAAATCAATTGGTTGAACAACATAGTCAGTGTACCGTTCACACCTGTTCAGGCCTTCTTTTCTACAATAGGACAAAGGATCGGCGACGGCCTGTCTTTTTTTCAGGATATTGATTCTGTCAGAAAAGAAAACGACGCTCTCAAATTGCGGGTGAATGAACTTGAGAAAGAAAACAGGGAGCTTTCTTCTTTTAAAACAAAAAATGAGGAATTGAGACTGGCCCTTAATTTAAAAGCCCAGTTTGATGATTATGAGTTTAAGGGAGCCAATATTGTGGCTGTTGACCCTGGGAACTGGTTTAATATTTTTAAAATAGATATTGGCAGCAGGGACGGTATAAAGGCTGATTTTCCCGTTGTTACCAGTTCCAAAGGCCTGGTAGGCAGGATAATGTCTACGGATCTGACGTCTTCAAAGGTTCTGACAATAATCGACGAAGATAGCGCCGTGGCAAGCTGGATATCAAAAACCGGCGGCGGACATGCAGTTGTCCGGGGCGATATACAGTTGAAGGAACAGGGACTCTGCAGGCTGGACTATATTCCGCTGGATGTGGATGTTGAGGTAGGAGATGTGATTGAAACCTCCGGTCTGGGCGGAATCTATCCCAAAGGCATCATGGTGGGAAAGGTAATTGAGGTAAGGAAAACCAACAGTGAAATGAACAGATATGCAATAATCGAGCCTGCGGCCGATTTTAAAAGGCTGGAGGAAGTATATGTGCTCAAAAGCAGAATTGAAAATACTGAAACAGGCAGCGTGAAAAAATGAAACTCAGGATTTTAGTCTACGCCTTTTTCCTATCGTTGTTGTTAATGCTTCAATCCACGTTACTTAGCTACGTGAGAATATATAATGTAAAACCCAATTTACTTATAATATTTGTGATATGCGTAGCGTTGCTGAGAGGAAATGTTGAAGGTGCATCAGTCGGCTTCTTTGCAGGACTGTTGCTGGATATGGCATTTGGAAAACTTCTTGGGTTCTATTCCCTGCTGGGCTTTTACCTTGGTCTTGCCGTAGGATCGGTAAACAGAAGGCTTTACAGGGAAAATTATCTTGTAGTTATTTTTTTCACTTTTGCTGCCACAACCTTATATGAAGCTGCAGTATATATTTTAAATAATTTCATGACAGGCAGCATGGAGCTTCTTGTGCCATTAACTTTAAAAATATTGCCTGAGGCCGTTTATAATAGTATTGTATCCATACTTGTTTTTGCCGTGGTGATAAAAATCAACCACAGATTCGAAGAAGCGGGAAAGACGGCAAGGAAGTATTAAGAGCAATCATATTATCGGGGAAACTTGTATTTATTGTATTCATATGTTCTTGGAATCGGGGTGGAGATATTGAAAGACAAGCTGAATAACAGATATTTAATGCTGGGGATATGTTTTATTATCTTTTTCTTTATTATAGTGATCAGACTTGTAAATTTGCAGATTGTAGAAGGTGAAAAATACAACATCGATTCACAGAGCAGGGTACTTAAGGAAAGTACAGTTACCGCGCCGCGGGGGAAAATAATGGACAGGTATGGAGTCCCTATAGCCGTAAACCGTCAGGGCTTTACTGTTAAGATAGTAAAAACGGATACTGGTAATGATATTAATAATGATAAATTAAATGAAATGCTTTACAAGCTGGCAGGTATATTTGAAAAAAATAACAAGGGATATAATGATAGCCTGACCAAATATCTTACTTTCAACCCGTTGACTTTTAACGGAAAATCTGCTGAAGAAATATTAAAATGGCAAAAGAATAAAGACAGGCTGGCAATTGGCAGGGAAGAGGACTTGCAGAGTACTCCGGAAGGCCTTTTCAAATATTTAAGAAATGTGAAATTTAAAATAACTGCTGCTTATACTGATGAACAGGCATACAAGATAATGAAGCTGCGTTACGAAATACTTATAGATAACTGGAATTTCAGTACCGGTGGGACTGTTCTTCTTGCAAGAGACGTAGGTATGGAGGTTATAGCGGAAATCGAGGAAAGGCACCATGAATTTTCAGGAATCATTACCGATGTCGAGCCGATGAGGCAATATCTCGATGCGTACTATGAGGCCCACGTGCTTGGATATGTAAGGGCTATAGATTCGGAAGAGCTTGAAAGCATGAAGGAAGAAGGCTATGACAGCAGTGATATTATCGGGAAGACAGGTATTGAGTTGTCCGCCGAGAAATATCTCAGAGGCAAGGATGGGAAAAAAAGCATAGAAGTGGATGTCAGCGGCAGGCTTACTGAACAGCAGGAAAGTGTACCGGCCATACCCGGAAGTGATATTGTGCTGACTATAGATGCCAATCTTCAGAAGGTTACCATGGAATCTCTTAAAAGAACTATTGATAAGATACGTG
>VEPD01000071.1 GCA_012027035.1 Ruminiclostridium sp.
CTTCCGCCTATCTCAGGCAGTATCTTTTTAAGCGGTTCAAGAACCTCAAACTTATATAGATTGGTATTAGCCCCGGCATGCAGAAATTCCTCTCTTGTGCCTGACCGTATACCCAGCTGGTAAATATTCCTGCCAGGCATAAAATCCATCAGCCTTCGGACTGTGGATGCATGTGAATTCGGACAGCCAAGATAGCCCTCCCTCAAATCCGCATGGGCATCAAACTGAATTACAGCAAGATCATTCCCATATTTTTCGTATGCCTGCCTGATAACCGGAACACTGATCAGGTGCTCTCCGCCGATAAAAAGAGGAAATTTCCGATCTCCAAGTATTTCCTCAGCTGAAGCCCTAATCATTTCAAGGCTTTTTTCAACATCGCCAAAAGGCAGATCCAGGTCGCCGCAGTCAAAGAACTTAATGTCATCAAGGCTTTTATCCAGATAAACGCTGTATTCCTCAATACCTATGGACACTTCCCTGATTTTCTGCGGGCCGAATCTTGTCCCCGGCCTGAAGCTGCAGGTGAAATCCATAGGGGCTCCTACCATAATCACTTTTGCTGCTTCATAGCTTTCACAGCTTGCCATGAACCGTGTATTTAAAGTAAATGAACCATCTCTCAAACCCATCTTTACCCTCCTGTTATAACTGATCACACGGTTTTATTCAGACTTTTGACTTCTTCCGGCGTAAGATGCCTCCATGCACCTTCTTCCAGGTTTCCAAGCTTTACAGGGCCGATGGAAATACGCCTGAGCTTTATCACGCTATAGCCTACAGCTTCAAACATCCTTCTTACCTGCCTGTTTTTTCCTTCATGTATGGTAACTTCTATCAGTGAGTCCGTGCTTGTACGCTCAAGAACTTTTATTCTGGCAGGTGATGTTGTATAACCGTCAATTCCGATACCTGTCTTGAATGCCTGGATCGCACTGTCATTCAATACTCCCTTGATTTTTGCCTGATAGACCTTGTTTGTTTCACAGCTGGGATGTGTCAGCTTATATGAAAGATCGCCGTCATTTGTCAGCAAAAGGAGCCCGGAAGTATCATAATCAAGCCTTCCTACAGGATATATCCTTTCCTTCACACCTTCAATAAGGTCCAGGACGGTTTTTCTGGAAAACTGATCCTTTGAAGTAGTAATAAGGCCAACAGGCTTATTAAGAAGAATGTATACTTTTTTTTCTTCCTGCATTACTTCTTTTCCATCAACTTTTACAATATCTCCTGCATCCACCTTGGATCCCAGTTCTGTGATTTTTACTCCGTTAACTTCTACTCTTCCCTGAAGCATAAGTTCCTCACACTTTCGCCTGGACGCCACACCTGCTTCGGCAAGGAACTTTTGAAGCCTTAATTCGCTCATTAGGTTTACCTGTCCTTATATTATCATTGGGAATATTATATCATCAAAAAATGCAGATTAATACAATTGTCATCCATTCTCTCTATATATAGCAAGTCTTCTTCAAATAAAATATAGCCCAGCCATAATGGATGAGCTACTTTTTATATACAATGGAAAAAAATCCGGAATCACGGTCTTTCACTTGTTTCAGCGTTCACACAATTCTGCAAGGCACATGAATGCCGATATTATAGTGAAATTGGCGCTGTTGTACAAATTATCATAACAATGCTAATCGTTGTCTGTTTCCTTAACTACCTTGCCGACTACATCTCCCTGTCTTATCTCTTTTCTGACTATCACTCGCTTTTTGATCGTATCTTCAATTTTGTTTAACAGTTCCGGAACAATATCCAGAATTTTATCAACCGAAGAATTTATGTTTACAGGAAGAAGTCTAATCTGACCGTTACCTACCACCATAAACGCCACAGGATTAATACTTACTCCTGCTCCGCTACCGCCTGCGAAAGGAAATCTTTCATTTTTCCCGCTTTCACCATCTTCCCTTTCTTCCTCACGGCTGCATGACTGTTTGTATTCTCCGCCGCCTGCCGCAAACCCGAATGCCACCCTGGAAATCGGTATTATCAC
>VEPD01000175.1 GCA_012027035.1 Ruminiclostridium sp.
ATTACTACGCTTGCTCTGACGCATGGACTGCGTATTCATGATGCAGTCATATCGGAGGAGATGCGTTTTCAAAAAGAGAAGCCTGATCCGGAGAGGTTGGAAAAGATCATACAAGAACGGACAAAGGTTAAAAATGCTGAAGTGATAGAGGCTTGCGGAATTTTAGGGATACAGGATGTACGCTTCCTTCATTATGACGACAGTATTTTACTGGTGACCAACGAGCTTATTAGCGCTGTTGCCAGGATTATACGCAGTATCAGGCCGGATATCGTAATAACTCATTATCCGCTTGAGAACGCAGGAGTAGAGTCGCACCACGGCACTGCGGGTAAAATTGTATTGAATGCCATACAGTATGCCGGGGCTGTTGATTTTCAAGATTCAAATCCCAGCCACCGCGTACCGCAGGTATTTTTTATGGCTCCTCAGGAAGCGACATTTAAACCGACATCCATTTCGGGATCAACCAACGTTTTCTGTGATTATTATGTAGATATCACAGATGTTGCGGAACAAAAGGTGAAGGCCCTGGATGCAATGAAAAGCCAGCAATATGGCGGTAATTATGCCCGGAAGTCTATTGAAATCTGGAACGGTAAGGACGGACTCTATATGGCGGTTGCCTATGCGGAAGGATTTGTCAGGTATTATCCTGAAATCGGGGAGTTTTTGTTTGTTTCGCAAGAGCGCCGTGAGCGTGCAAATGAACCTGAGGCAGTGAAGTTGGAAAGAAGCAGCAGGCTTATTGCGCCTTATGTTAAGCTACAGGTATGAAGGCGGAGGACTTGCAAATTACCAGCGTTAGTCTTTTTGGCTGTTTGGCGCTAATATTTGATTGTGTCAAAGTAAAGGAGAAAAAGTTATATGTATGTCTATGGACTAAAGAATGATTGGAAACTGCGTTATGAAGAATTATACTGTGATAAAAATTATTATACTGCAGTAACAAATAAGGAGGAAGGCTGGTTTGATATTGAAACGCTTCCTTGCGATGTCCATGTACCCTTGATTGAAAACGGGATAATAGAGGATCCGGTTATTGCCGGCAACTGCTTTAAATGTGAGTGGATAGAAGACAAGTCCTGGTGGTTTAGAAAGATTTTTAATGCCGGAGAGGATTTGATCAATTCCCAGAACAGTGAGCTGGTCATTGAAGGTCTCGATGTAAAAGCGGACTTGTTTTTAAACGGCACATACCTTGGACATCACGGCAGTGCCATGTATCCTTTCCGTAAAGATGTAAGAGATATTTTGCACGAAGGTGAGAATATTCTGGTTATCCGTGTGACATCAGGCCTGGAGTATTACAGCGAGCTTGAATTGTCTAAAATAAAGGATTATATAGCCTGTGAATACAAGGGGGGCAGAGGCCCCAGGGGTGACAACAGGCGTGTCTTTGTAAGGAAGCCCCAGTATGTCTACGGCTGGGACTGGAATCCAAGGATTGCGACCTGTGGGATTATGGGCGATGCAAGGATTGAAGCTTATAAAGAAATAGCTGTAAGGAATGTCAGATTCACGACCAATAAGCTTTCAGGAAATGATGCGGAAATTGCCGTAGAGGCTGAAATTGAAAACCTTTACCCGATAAGCACTCTGGACGTTAATGTCCGACTTGATATATGTTTTAATGATGCTCCGGTCCAATCGGTAGAAAAGGAAGCATTTATGACGTCGGGTTTAAACTATGTTGAATTTGATGTGACAATAAACAACCCCAGGCTCTGGTGGCCAAACGGAATGGGTGGGCAAAACCTTTATACGGTAAAAATATGTGCAACCGCACCTGATAATAATTCTGATTATAGAGAGATAAAAGCGGGCATACGCACTGTAAAGCTGAATACTGATAAAATCAGCAATACCAGCCGTATGTTTGCATTTGAAATAAATGGGATCAGGACTTTTTGCAAGGGGGGTAACTGGGAGACGCCCGATTCCATTTACAGCAGGATCAGTGATGACAAGTATGAATTACTTGTCAGGGAAGCAAAAGAAGCAAATTTCAATATGTTTAGATTCAATGGCGTCAATGCATATGAGCGTGACTTTTTCTATGAATGCTGCGACCGCTATGGAATTCTGATATGGCAGGATTTTGCAGGCTTTAGCTGCGCCGCCTATCCTGATGAAATGGATTGGTTCAGACATGAGGTTGAGAAAGAAGCGGATTATCAGACAAAAAGACTGCGTAACCATCCCTGCATAGCGCTCTGGTGCGGCAGCAATGAATGTCAGTGTCTTTTGCTGACTTATCGGAAAAACAGCTATTGGGCAGGGGATAAAAAACCTGCTTCTCCAGCAGGAACGGTTATTTATAATAAAATTATACCATGGACTGTAAGGAAAAATTGTCCGGATGTTCCCTATTGGAACTCCTCCCCATATGGAGGAGCAACAGACCTGGAAAGTAACGATTACGGCGACAGGCACCATTGGATTTTCCTGGATGCGGACAGCGGAATGAATGAACGCATCACCCTTGAAGAATATGATAAAATCGCCTGCAAGTTCGTCTCTGAATTCGGGTGTATAGGCCCGACAAAGAAATCGTCCCTCTACAAGTACTATGGCAGTGAGAATGTTGATATGGAAAGCAGCATATGGAAGATGCATACCAATACCTTTGAAAAAGATATTATAAAGGCGGCAATATCCAAACATTATACTGATGCAAAAGTTTTATCTCTTGACGAGTATCTGCTATATGCCGGATTATTCCAGGGCGTTATGCTGGGGTATGCATTGGAGTCAATGCGGTATGCAGAAAACAACTATGGAGCTCTCATATGGAGTTTCAATGACGCCTGGGGTGAGGTAGGCTGGAGCATCATAGACTATTATACAACCCGTAAAATATCATATTATTTTGTAAAGCGCGCTCTTGCACATAAAAAACTTATATTAAGGGAGGATGAAGGCAAAATCAATATTATTTGCATGAACGACACCAGGGATATGCTGGAATTTGAGCTTGAATATGGTTACATGACGTTTGATGGCATGAAAGAGGATACTGTAAGAGAAAAGGTAACAGTCGGGCCATTTACCAAAGCGGTTGTTGCCGCTCGGATTAAAAAGGGTCCGTATGATACTTTAAAGGGATTATACTATGCAAGGGCAGATGAAAACTCTGGTATTGCTCCTGCTACGCTGAGAACCGGCGACTTTAAGAATCTGTTTATTCCACAACCGGTTATCAGTCTCACTGGGCTTAATGAATGCAAAGGTAAGGTTGCTTTTACTGTTACAAGCGATAAGTATGCACATGGTGTGCATTTCGGATTAAATGACGATGCGCTTTTGTCAGATGAGTATTTTGACCTGCTTCCGGGAGAGTCAAGAAAAATAACAGTATTGAATGACAACATAGAGATAGCTATTGACGACATTAATCCCGGGTATGTTTATGTAAAACTTTGATATTAATTATTTTATAATTCATAGATATTATACGAGATATTATACGAGGAGAAAAATAGATGAAAAAAGACTATTGTAAAGAACCTTTTAAGTATATGGTTGCAATTGGTGACAGTATTACTATGGGAGCTTCGGCAACAAAAAGGGAATATTGTTGGGTATACAGGCTTGCGGAGCTAATATCGGAATTCCAGGAAAATGAAATAGAATTCTTTAATGCCGGTATTGGCGGAAACCTTATATCAAGAAGAAGCTATGCATATAACGATAAGGATTCGGGGAAGCCCAGCGGGCTTGAGAGGTTCAGGAGGGACGTCATATGCCGTAAGCCCGATCTCATAGTTATTTCTTACGGATTAAATGATTTAAGGTGCGGGACTCCTATAGATATTTTTCTAGAGGATTTTGATATTATGGTGAAAGAAATACAAAAAGAGACAAAAGCAATTATAGTTGTTGTCAACACATATTTTATAACCGGATATAAGGATTATCCGGAGGTATGGGGACAGGCGGATATTGAAAGTACTCATATATATAATTCTCTTTTACAGGATTATTCAAAAGCCAATGGTTTGCTTTATGCAGATGTCTACAGCGCTCAAGGTGAAGCGAACTGGGTAGTAGCCGGGGATGGAGTGCATCCGAACAACCTTGGTCATTTATTAATCGCCAACAAGGTATTTGAAGTAATTGCTTCAAACTGCAGTTGTCTGTCTGTCAAAGCATACAAGGAAGCCGTAGGGTATTCCGGATGGGCTGACGAACATGAATCATCCCTCAGAAATTATTGTGGTATATAGTGAAAGCATATTTGCAGATTAAATTGATAATAAAGGAGTATTTTCATGGAAACAATGACAGGACGGGAAAGAATAATGACTGCTTTGAGAAATAAGCAGCCGGATAGGATACCTGCAACACCGGATATTTCGACGATGATACCAATGCGTTTGACAGGTAAGCCTTTCTGGGAAATTGAAGTAAATCAGGATCCGGATTTGACATTTGCGTATATAAATGCGGCAAAATATTTCGGAATTGATGCGTGGCTGTATAACGGAGATATTCAGATAAAGCAGAAAAGCGAGGTATGGGTTGAAAAGAAGATTGTAAAAAAAGAAGCGGACAGATGGGAAATAAGATCCGTTTATCATACGCCGGACGGAGATATGACCCAAACTATGATAAGTCCTATTGACAATTCGGCTACAATGGTAGAAAAGCTTGTAAAAAATTTTAAAGAGGATTTTAACAAGCTGAAGCACCTTTTTTCTGATGTAGTATCTTATGATGCTAGTGTATACGGACAACTGAAAAAAGAGATGGGGGAACAGGGCATGATATGCATATGGTGCAGTGTGCCCGGATTCCCATATTATAACAATTTTTTTGAGGGAAATCTTGAAGCGGTGACATATGCATATTATGATTATCCAGACCTTTTTGAGGAACTGGTGTATTTGCATGACAGACGCACAATGCAGGAACTGGAAATAGCAATTGATGCAGGCGCCGAGTCTGTCCTTACCGGAGGCAGCGGGTCAATAACAATGCAGTCGCCGGAAATATGGAGAAAGCTCGCGCTTCCAACAATAAAAAAGATAACGAAACGCTGTAAAGAAGCAGGCATAATCAGCGGCATACATTCCTGCGGAAAAGAAAGATATCTTGTAGAAACATGTGCAAATGAGACGGACCTTAATTATGTAAATCCGCTCGAAATTCCTGTTATGGGTGATTGCAATTTAGCCGAATGCAAAGAAAAATTTGGCCGCAAGCTGGCATTGATGGGGAATTTACATACAACTGAAGTAATGTTGTATGGCAGTGTTACAGATGTAAGGCGCGAGAGCCTGAAAGCTATCAGAGATGCCGGTAAAAACGGCGGGTTCGTCCTGTCGACAGGCGACCAGTGCGGGAGAGATACACCTGATGAAAATATATTTGAGATGGTTAAGGTAGCAAAAGAATTCGGTGCATATCCTTTAGATACTGATAAAATTGAATGTGAAATAAAGAGACTTGAAAAGCTGTCGTCATGACAGAAGGAAATCCGGTGAGAATTCATGTGCCGGAATGAGTCCAGAGGTTAAATGTCAATACCCAATTGGAAAAAGATCTTTGAAAAATTCATAGTTTTGCAATGGTTTATGGCACAAAAGGGAATCCCCAAC
>VEPD01000088.1 GCA_012027035.1 Ruminiclostridium sp.
TAATAATATAGATTTGGTTGCAGGTGGAGTCCCTTGTCCGCCTTTTTCTGTTGCTGGTAAGCAATTGGGCAATGAAGATGAAAGAGATTTATTTCCGGAAGCCCTCCGAATTGTACGAGAGTGTAATCCAAAAGCTGTGATGTTGGAAAATGTTCGCGGTCTGTTCGATCCAAAATTCAGCGGCTATCGGGAACACATAAAAAACCAATTAGAATCTATGGGGTACACATGCTTTTGGGAATTGGTCCAAGCAAATCATTACGGCGTTCCACAGCTACGACCGAGAACCATCCTCGTTGCATTGAAACAAAGATATGCTAAATTCTTCACATGGCCGTTAGGAGTCGTGGCTCCACCCCCTACTGTAGGGCAGGCACTATATCAAGAGATGGCGAGTAATGGTTGGGAAGGTGCAAAGGAATGGGCTGAACGAGCAAATGATATTGCTCCAACCATTGTTGGCGGAAGTAAAAAACATGGAGGTGCAGATTTGGGTCCTACCCGTTCCAAACTTGCATGGTCCAAACTTGGCATAAATGGTCATGGGCTTGATGAAATGCCTCCTTTAAAAGGATTCACAGGTGTACCGAAATTAACTGTGAAAATGGCAGGCTTAATTCAAGGATTTCCACCCGAATGGGTGTTTGTCGGTAAGAAAACGCCTGCATACCGGCAAGTTGGGAATGCATTCCCTCCGCCTGTTGCTAAAGCAATAGGGACGGCTATAAATAAAGCTATATTGCAAGGCGACAAAGAATTAATTGTGGAGGGAAATGTATATGAAGAATCTCGGAGCGCGCGATAAATTGCGCCAGTATTTTTTAGCTCATCTTGGTGAAGTATTGGATTCAGATACCTTGAGAGATATTGCGGGGATTAGCGAATGGGCGCGTCGTGTTCGTGAGCTTAGGAATGAAGAAGGCTACCAAATATTAACGCATCACGACCGTTCTGACCTTAAGCCAGGGCAATATGTCCTTGAAAATCCCAAGCCGCAACCAGCCTTTGCACGGGAAATCAGTAAAGAAACCCGTGCTTATGTACTTGACCGAAATGGCTTTACCTGCCAAATGTGCGGTGCCGTTGCCGGTGAACCTCATCCGTATGATCCGACAAGAAAAACAAGGTTACATATTGGACATATAATCGATAAAAGCATGGGCGGGACTGATGATCCTGCTAATCTTCGTGCTATTTGTAGTGTTTGTAATGAAGGTGCTTCTAATTTGACATTGGACAGACCTTCTTATGATAAATTGCTGATTCAAATCAGGAGAGCTACAGGTGGCGACCAGTTGAAAGCACTTGAATGGTTAGTGAAAAAGTTCCCTGAGCAGGCACAAACGCTGATTAAAAATGAAAGTGAAGAATGGAGGAAAAGATAGATAAATGCCTGAAATTACGCATTAAGACGGTGACTGTTTTGGATCTGAGAAACGCTTACAATTCAATACCGCATGATCTATCTGGGACGGCAAGTAAAAATCGTTTCCGCCTTGAAATGCAATGGGGAATTAGCAAAAATGTTCGACTTAAATGATAAGCCGGACTTTTGTGTTGTATTTGGTTATAAATGCGACATTGGAATACATTTTAACGATTCCTTGGAGTTTTATCAAATAAAGATGCATAAAGTTCAGTCACCGTATACTTTTATCGTCATTAAAATTTAGTAAACTTTTTGAGACATAAAATTTGGAACAATTATGCATAGATAAATATATTTTTGTTTTTTTTGAAATATCATAACTTCTATATGGCGGTTACTTTTATATTGGGTAGAAAACTTTTTACAAATCGTATGGAGGAAAATGGAACTTAACGTCGAATTATTTTAAATGTGTAGTTGAATTTGCATTATTGTTTAAGCTGTGATTAGGATGGATGATATGCTATTAGGCCAAGAATTCATTGAGGTAATTGATAGTGACTATAGTTTAAATAAAGATGATATTACCGATGCAAAAAGGATTGAACCATATTATAAAATATTCGGCATATTTAATCTTAAAGATCCAAAAATGACAACTTTGGTTCTTGCTGCTGCAAGAACTATCTCGCGGAGAGGTGGAATATTAGCCCGCTTTGAGCTTGAGGAATCACTAAATTATCTACAAAAAAGCACTCGCAGCAAAGTTGTTGCACATTTAATTAAATATGAATGGGTAATATTTAACGGAATTGATTATCAGATGCCTGGTCGTATCGTTTCATTGCTCACTCATGGCTTATTTGGTTCTATGATCAGGGGAGAAATGAATTTTGCTCAAGAAATAATGCTTGCCGGAAACGAAGCTGAAATTTCTGATTTGTATAATCTTGATCAGGAAACAGTTGAAAAGAATTATGATATACACATGAGTCAATTAAAAGATATTCGTGACAAGATTGAACGGATGATACAAAAGCGCTCAAAAAGGGACATTAGAGAGATCATAAGAACTAGTCCTACTATACTTAAGGCAATCGATGAAGTAAGAAAGAAAATGAGAAATAGAGTAGGCCTTTTTAGTAGTTTTCATAAAAGAAATGAGTTTTATGAAGTATGCGGGCAGATAACGGCTTTAATTGCTCAAACATTAAATACTGCAAGAGAAAATTTGCTGCAGGATGTAAGTGCTATTGGCAAGTATTTCGACCCGGAAAAAATGGAAGAATATCTTATAGGAACACCTCTTGATTATCTTGCAAATTTGGCTATCAGATATTTTTCTGCACCTAAACAAACACCACAGATAAGAGAAGAAACTGTGGTGTATAAAACCAGATTGTTTTTTGAACAAGTACATGATGAAATTGTGGAGGTTCCTCCGCCACCTGTTATTGATTTTGAAGAAGAGGAAATAATTTTTGAAAGCAAAGATAATCCGCTGGAATTACTATACCATGAGCTTGTATTTAAGCTTACTGACAGAATAGATGCACCTTTAGATGAAGTACTGTTTAATGAAAATGATAATTATGGGACAGCCATGTACCGGACTGGGCAGACTGTGAAGTTGATTTCAAACCTTAAAGCTCCAGATACAGCAAAAGCCGATATTCTAGATCTGGATGTCAAGGATAATATAAAAACACTTGATAAAGGTTCTGTTGAAATGATGACAGATACCTATATAAGGAGGGACAAATAATTTGGAAGGAATGACAGAAAATCACGAAGTTCAGAGAATTTGTTCATTATTTCATTATGGATGGATTTCAAAAGAATCAGTAGGAATACTTGAAAAAAACTTATCGTTATATAGGGAAGTACAGCAAACGTTTGCAATGATGGGATATGAACTGATTAATTTTCCAAACTGTGAATGGTATGTAATACGGTTGAAAAAAGAATTTGATGATGATGCTTTTGACAAGTTTCATAGAAAGAATAATGGGCTTAATCGTAGACATATGGCGCTAATCACTATACTTTTTATAAAGCTTATTGTTCCCCGGTTGACCGGAAACTACACTGGCCAAGAGATTTATACTACATTAGATGAATTGACATTAAATTACGGAGAAAAGTTTCGTTCCAGGAGAAATAGCCCTCGTAATGCAATAGAGTCTCTTGTAAAGATGCTGAAAAGGCACTGGTTTATTATTGAGAAGGATAATAGATATTTTGCCGGGCCAGCTATGTTTATGCTTCATTATAATGAATATCTTCAGGGTATAACTCAGGACATGCTACAAGAAATGATGGATATGTCACAGCGAATTGCTAAAAATTTATCCGAAGATAAACATAGAGACGATATGGAAGCGAATTTGTCTGGAGAGGAAGATTTTAATGATTAAGGACTTTTCAACTGCATATTGGGGATATTTGCCTTCAACTTCAAAGCCATATCCAGCACATCCAAAAGTAAACGCATTTGTTGGCGCATCAGGTCATGGAAAAACTACTATAATGGATGGTCTTAGACTAATCCTTGGGGATGCGA
Organism: Ruminiclostridium sp.; assembly: GCA_012027035.1. Taxonomy (GTDB): domain Bacteria; phylum Bacillota; class Clostridia; order Acetivibrionales; family DTU013; genus MnB-11. The sequence goes on from VEPD01000088.1 coordinate 3,933, forward strand.
AATTTGAAAATAATAGAGATGCATCACATTATATTCATAAAGTTAGCAAATGGGCTGTAGTAAGAGCTTCTTTTTATAATGAGTCTGTAAATGGTATAAGACCATTTGAAAGTGCAGGATATCAAAATGATGAAGTAACTTGTTGCTGTTTAATAACTATTAATACAAGTGGGCGTCCAGAAAAGGAGTACTATGTATTTGATGGTGTATTTAATGAGATTGCTGACTTGGGAAGAAATCCGAAAGCCTATATTCAAAGTCAGAGATCACAAAAACAATATAAGCAGATATTAGAAGAGTGCTTGGGAGTAACACCAGCTTTTCGTAATCTTATGTCGATGAATCCGACAACAGTGAAGAATCTTGTACATATGAATGCAAATGATCTTTTTTTGAAGGTGTTTGAATTAAAGGGTATTAAACAGATACATGATAACTACAGGTCGGCAAAGGATGAACTGGGAAAGCAAGAAGTACAATTGCATCAAACGCAAAATACTCTTAATGAAGGGCTGGAACACTTTAAAAGCCTCCAAACTAAATCAGAAAAGTTCAAAGAGCATCAGTCGAACAAGGTAAAATTGCAGTCTGTTAAGCAGAAAATGTTAAAAGTTGAATTCTGGGAGAATGATACCGCTATAAAAAATAATGAAGAAAAAATTAAAAGTTTAAAAAACGAAATAAATAATGAGCAGGATAAAAAGATTAGTCTAGATGTGCAAAGAAAAACCATGAAAGCGGAACTCGCATCAATGGAAAATAAAAAAAGTGAATATTTGTTGATATTAGCAGATTTACAGAAAGAAATAGGGGATTTAGGAGATCAAGTCGGTGAAATAAAATCAGATAAGAAAAAAATTGTTGAGGAAATAATAAAACTAAAAGCAATCAAACCGCTTGATAAAGAGAAAATCGTTCAGGAGCATGAAGATGTACAAAAGATTTTAGAAGAAGCTAATGATGATTGGCGTAAAGAAAAGGAAAAACTATCTGGGCTTGAAAAAAGAGAAAAAGATTTAGAGGAAAACAAACTATATCCAGATCATGTTTATCATTTTACGCAGATATTAAATAAGAATAAGATATCACATATTCTCTTGGCAGATGCGATATCGCTAAAGCCTGAATATGCAAAATGGCAGATTGCTGTAGAAGCTTTTCTTGGTAATGAGAGATTTAGGATTATTGTAGAGAAAAACCAAGAACTTGATGCTAAAAAGCTTCAGGAAACTTATAGCTATACAGCCAGGGTCAGTCTTCCAAAGGTAGAAGTAGAAACGCAGAACAAGAAAGGTATGCCATATCCTACTATAAGATCAGTTATAAGTGTTGCGTACCCGGATAAGGTGGGAGGATATTTAACAAAGTTAAATGATATTTATTTGGTTGAAACTGTAGAGGAAGGGCACAAACTTCAGAAGCAGGGTCTAACAAGTATTACTCTGAAAGGATTGCAACAAGATCATGATGGTTCCATTTTTAGAAAGCATAACAATTTATGCTGTGGAAGACTTGCGCTTGAGAAAGAAAAGGAGTTAATTAAAGCTGAATTAATAGAGCAAAAAAGAATCTTTCAAGAAAGGGAATTATATGTAAGAGAATATGAAAGCGAAGTTAAAAAGCTTAAGATAATAATAAATGAGCAGAATGAGCTAGAAAAGTTACCAGTTAAAGAAAAAGAACTGAATGCTTTTGCCGAGAAGTTGAAGACTTTAATGTCTGAAAAAAATAGCAAAGAAACTAAGCATAAAGAAGTGAGTTCTCAGCATGAAAAATTGTGGGAGGCTTTTAGTAATAAGAAAAGTGATGATGCTGTTTTTGAGGAACAAGAAAAGCAATGTATGAAGGATATTGAAAGATTAGCTAAAGAATTAAGAAGTGTAAATGAAACCATACAAAATAAAAGGCAGGAACTTGATGAAACTAAACAACAACTTATTTCCATTGGAATTCTATTAGAGGATATGAAGCTTATATCCCAAGAAATAAGCACTCCTGATTTTAAAAATGAAAAAGGCGAGATATATTCCTCAAAAGACCTAAAAAAAGAATGTGAAAATATTTCAGAAAGTATAAGTCAGTTTATACGAGATAATCCTGATATAGACGAAACTGTAGTTGAGCTTGTAAAAGTTCAAGCATCATTGGTTAATCAATTGCAAGAGAGGTATAATGAAATTTCAGAGCAAAGGGATAGGTGGGAACAAGAGTGCAGCGATGGCCTTGCGGCTCTGCAAAGTCACATTAAGGAAACGATGAAGGATTTTATTGAGGAGTTTCATATGATGGCCGATTTAATTGGTGCTGGTGCAAGTGGTCGGCTTGAACCTAGAGGGGAAGATCCTGACTTGTGGGAGCTATACCTTTCTATTGGTTTCGATGGTAAAAAACCTGTATTAATAAGCAGTCCTGATTTGTCATCAGGACAGAGGGCAAGAACAAGTCTCCTTGTATTATTAGCAGCAGTAAGCAGTAAACGGCGAGGTGAAAAGCTTTCTATAATGTTTCTTGATGAACCGAATGCAGAGGTGGATGATTATAGTGGTAATGACATTGGGCAAGTATTCCAAGTAACGGATATCCAATATTTCATTACACATCAAATAGGTGAATCACTTAAATCAATACAATGGATCAACCATTCATTTATTTGTAGCCAATGTCCACCAGAGGTGAAATTTGCTAAACCTTTAATAGTACAGAAAATGAGGGTATGAATAAAATTGATTGATTTAATAAACGAAGGAAACCCCGATATTATCTATCATAGAGAAAATAGAGAAGGATATCGTTTCCCAATTAAGGTCACCTTAAGTGGCAAATATTACGCAGGGCTTGAAAAGACTATGGCTAAAACTCATGGATTAAATAAATTAATTGACGATATTGTTAAATTACTATACAGAGGGAGTAACGATATTAAACAATATGACCCATTATTCAGTAGACTAAAAAAGAAATATCCAATGAAAGAGATATCCAATGCTTTGCATATTATGCTGCTAGATGGCTTAATTATAGTTACTTTTAAAAATAAGAGACCAAACAAAGGATTTTATTGGTATCCACAATTTATGTCTCTTGATAGCAGAATCGTAAGTGATTTAATTGCTACTGCATCTACTGATGATTCCGAAAAGCTGAAGCAAGATTGGTTGAAAAATCAGGCACAAGCAATACTTGAAAAGCATACAGATAATCAGTTAGCCGCGAAATTATTACAGTCAATCGAAAGCTGTGTATTATTATTAGGAGATGGTAAACAGGTTTTTGAATCAAAATCCTGGGTAAGATACTGGTCGGTAATTTTGGCATTGGCATATTCACTGGACTTACGAGCAAGTGGTAATCATGAGCACTTAAGAGTTGTATCGGCGAGGATATGGGATAACTCAAAAATTCTTGAAAGGTACAAGAAAGACATCGTTTCAGTGGCAAACATGTCTTTGGAAAATCTGCACTTAACACTTTTACCTGATTTGGTTTACTTTTTCGGTAATATAGAATTTGAAGTAAATGGATTTATTTGTTCTGGTCTATCGGGATATCCGGTAGTACTTGCAAACCAGACTGTTCATAAAATAGACTTAACCTCAAGTCAAATCAAAGGGATATTGATTATTGAGAATTTTGCTGTTTTTATAGAAATTTTAAAAAGGAAGTATTATGATTACCAAAATATTCTTGTAATATGGGGACAGGGATATCTTAACAAACCTACAAATAGATTTTTTAAGCGTGTTCTTACATTTAAGCCTGTTCCAGTTTATGTCTGGTCAGATTTAGATGCCGATGGTCTTTATATCGCTAAAAATATAATTGATATCTCAGAAAAGTGCGGTGCGGTTGGACAACCTATTTTAATGACAGAAGATGAGCTTAAGTTTTCTTTAGGAGGATTTATTGGGGCACATCCGAATAAAATTTCTAACTCTCAAACAATTAAGGAATTGTTTGGAAAAGTTGCAGATAGAATCGAAAACGGAGAGTCCTTGGAGCAAGAATCTCTTTTGAAATACTATGATATTATAGAAAGCAGGCTACCATAAGTACAAATTATTTATAACCATGTGGTAAATTAAAGGAGAATATACATCTTATGTCGAAATATATATTACAAGATAGGGAATATTCTACATTTTTAGCTTAGGATAGTGAGGCGTATAATATGCCAGTAATTTACATACCAAAAGTTGAAAAACAACTAAAGATTGGTAAAAACATTATTAGGCAGGTACGATCTGAAAGATTTGATATTGAAGAAAATTCTCTTATAAGAAATGTAAAAACAATAGAGTTTGAGCATGATGGCAAACGTTATGTGATATATAAAAAAACTAATGACATTGATTCAGCAAACGAATATAGGCTTAAAAACAAAAGAATGTTTGAAGCCGATGAAGAGATATACAATATTGAAGATTTTGAATGGATCGCTCACCCAAAAACAATCAGTGATTTTGACCCTGCTGGTGTAAGGGATTCTTGGGATAAAGGCTTTAACTTCTTGGAAGAAGATATTTCCAGTGGAATTAATGGATTACGCACACCTCAAATTGGAGGGATTCATGCTGTTCTAGCACACTGGAAATGTTCTGATGAAATTGGAACCGTTGTAATGCCTACAGGTACTGGAAAAACTGAGACAATGATATCTTTATTAGTTGCGAATAAATGCGAGAAAGTACTTATTACTGTTCCTACTGACCCGCTTAGAGAGCAAATCGCAGAGAAATTTATTGGTCTGGGACTGCTAAAGAAATTTGGCATTATAAGTGAGCGATGTAATTACCCAATAGTTGGTATAATCCAAGAGAAATTTAAAGAGGTAGAGGATTTAAAGCTATTTATAGATAAATGCAATGTTATAATTACAACAATGAAGATTGTTTCAGAAAGCGATGTAGAATACCAGAATGAATTGTCGAATAGGTGCTCTCATTTGTTTATTGATGAAGCACACCATGTAAAGGCTCCGCTTTGGCAAGAATTTAGAAACAGGTTTGCATCTCAAAAAGTAGTGCAGTTTACTGCCACACCTTTTAGAAATGATGGTCAACGTCTTGATGGCGAAATTATATATAATTATCCGTTAAAAAAAGCTCAGTCAGAAGGGTATTATCGAAAAATTCGTTATTTTCCTGTAACTGAATACATTCCAGAAGAGGCAGACCAAAAAATTGCCGATAAAGCAGTTGAAATACTTCGTGAGGATATTTCAAAGGGCTACAACCATATATTAATGGCACGATGTAGAGATATCTCGCGGGCACAGATTGTATATAAATGCTACGAAAAGTTTACTGAATTTAATCCGGTACAAATTCATACTAAGCTTACAGCTACGGAGAGACGTGAAATTAGAAGGATTATACTAGAGAAAAAAACAAGAATTATTGTTTGTGTAGATATGTTAGGTGAAGGGTTTGACTTACCAGAACTTAAGATTGCTTCTTTTCACGACATTAAAAAGAGTTTGCCAGTAACGCTTCAATTAGCTGGCCGTTTTACAAGAACAAAATATGATGAAACGCTTGGGGAAGCCGCGTTTGTGGTAAATATTGTTGAAATTGATGCCAAAGAAGAAATAGAAGATTTATATGCTCAAGATGCAAATTGGAATTATCTATTACCACAAATAAGTACCAACTATATTAGGAATGAAAGAAAGTCTAATAAGATGTATCGTGTGTACTTCAACATTGGCACAGGGTGTTAATCTGCCTATCCGTTACTTAATTATTTCCAGTCTCTATCAAGCACAAGAAAGAATTAAAGTCCGAGATTTTCATAATCTTATTGGCCGGGCTGGAAGAGCTGGACTATATACAGAAGGAACTATTTTATTATCAGAAACATTTGTATATTCCAAGAAAAACGAGTTTAGAGATCGTTGGCGTTGGAACGGCTATTTGGAAATGTTGGATTCGGGTAATTCCGAATCGTGCCTTAGCCAATTTTTATTGCTTGTGCGACCTGAGCCCTTTGAGATATCATACGACATTAAAGTAACTTATGATTTTTATCATTTGGCTTTGGCTCGCTATAACAATAACGAAAGCTACGAAGATGGCCTGGCGGAATTAGTAGATGATTTCGAAAAAGATTATCCTAGAAAATTACATATTTTCATAGGTACTATTGATCGCGTTAATCGATGTCTGGACGCAATTGAAAGCCATCTTTTATCATTCCTTACTGAAAATAATGATTACGACCTCGATTCGCTTGTTTCCAGTACATTTGGCTATTTTCTAGCCAATGAAGAAGAAAAGGAACGTATGAAAACCATATTCTCAGTCGTTAGGGAGCATCTGCTCAATATGGTAGATAATGCAGATAAACGAGCGGTTTTCAGTCGTACACTTCTTGGGACAAAACAGTTGCTGGAATTGGAAAGGTGGGTCATTGAGAATTCTGATGAGCTTATGAATTGCGAGATATCCTCCGAGATTTTGCAAATGATTATTCCTAAGTTAGTAGAATACAGTGAGAATAAGTGCCTTAAGGCAGTTACAGCTGAAAGCGCAATCCCCAGGATTGCTAATATGTGGATCGATGGAATGTCATACAAGCAGATTCTTGAATATGCGACTGAAAACAACGTTATGATTATCCGTAGAAAAAAAGAAGTAGCAATACAGCTTGACGAAATAATTGAAATTTGTGACAATGGGTTTGGGTATACCTCAACACTTATTATCAATGCTATTTCAGAACTGTTACAGTTCAATTATAGGGAAAGTGAAGATGCCTGTAAGCTGCTGGCTGAGTTAAGCAAGCAGATGCGATATGGTCTTCCGACCAAAAAGAGCATCATTATTTATGAATCGGGATTTGCCGACAGGGTTGTATCCTTAAAGCTTACGGCTGAACTGGCAGGAATTCCTGTAAAAACAAAGAGGAAATTTCAAAGAGTTGCAAAAGAAAGAAAAGATAATTTACTGGAGGTATTAACTGGATTTCCGAGAATTTTTTCTGATAGAATGTCTGAATTATAAAGATTTGAATGATTCCGCAGGAAAGCACTCTCAAGACTAAACAAACGACTTAGGAGTGCTTTATTATATATCGGATTCAAAAAAGCAGGTAAGATTCAAAAATGGCAGTTTGCAAGGTTTTCAGAAAAATACATTTCCGTCAAGGAACCAGTGGGTTCTGACGGCATCTTTTTTGTACACTCAAGGCATACAGAATGTTGTGTGAGGATTGAACGTGCCTGAAACTTTGATTTATCAAGGTTTCAGGCGGTTCGAAGCTTCGATGATTGTATAGGAACCCTTGAGGAGATGAAAAAGATGACATATTCCATAATCGAAGTACATACAGGCTTGGAGGCCTGTTTTTTATTTTTAAAAGTAAATTGGTATCCGGCATAAAAATGCGAAGATTGTATATTGATAATGCAAACATTGGTAAAATATAGTATAATCAGAATAGTTCTACCGAATAATCGGAGGTTTACCATGGGTTACATGTCAGAAAACAGTCTTTATGAGAGAATACGAAACACTGTCGCTGAAGCACAGCAACCGGAGTTTGTTTCGGAGGTGTGCCAGGAATTGATTAAAGTCGGCGGTTCGGATATTGGAAATATAAGAACATCTCTAGCTTTACTGGCAGAACCTTTAACAAATATTGCCCTCACTCTTCACCGCCATCCTGAGTATCGTGAGGTGGGACTACGAATGTTTGAGGAACTTATTTTGTTAAATATACGAGAAACCCGTGCTGCCCTAGATATCTTAGATAGGAAACCAATGAAAATAGTGACCGCGCCTTTCCGGCCAAGAAGACGCCGTAAAAAGCCTTAATAGTATATATACTCTTAAGCCACCACATATCTGGAGAATGAAACAATTTTATGAATCTTATAAGGTTGATGAAAAACTCTCACCACTGGTGAGAGAATTATTTAACTGAAATGGAGTAAAAAATTGTGCAACAATGCGTTGCATAATTGAATTTGATTATCAATGATACAGAATTTAAAATGCTATGGAAAATGAGAGAGAGGGAAAAGCGATATGTCTGTATTAAGCTATAAGGAATTCATGGAAGAAGCCAGGATACGTTTGGAAAAACTTTCGGCTGAAGAACTCAGAAGTCTTATATTAAACTGGGCCAGCGAAGAGCATCCTTCGAACAGACAAGAATTTTTAAATAAAATTATACCATTGAAGCAGAAGAAAGCAGCTTTAATTAATGAAAAAATGTTGATGGACAGGATAGATGCATTTGCGAAGAGGGTCGATGATGGAGAATATTGTGATGGATGGGGCTGGGATGATGCCATTTATGAAGAAAGGGATTGGGGCGATGAGAGCTGGGTGGAGGAAATGGATGAGTTCTTTCTGCAAGCCAGAAGCTTGTTGCTGCAGGGTAAATATAAGCTTGCTGAAGAGATGTATAGAAAACTATTTGAAATATTGGAAATGGGAAGGGAACCCGGACATCTTCCTGGCGACCCTGATTTCACCAGTATGTTGAATGTAGATTTAAATGAGCAGGTTTCGTTATTCCTCAGGTCAGTATATTTGAACACGGATTCCGAGGAACGGCCGGTTTTGTTGTATGAGGAAATGAATGACTGCTGGGAAAAGTATGGCCAAATAAAATTTAAAAATATTATGGATGCATTGGACAGCCTTTTGCCGGATATTGATGCCTTTTTTATAAAATGGATTGAATTTTTAAAGGATCAAATCACAACGTTCGCTAGTGAATTGTTGCGGGAAGCTGTTGTTTTAAAGGGTGGTATTCCGGCTATTTCTGAGTTTGCCAGACAAAATGCACAGCGGTATCCGAAAGCATATCTTGATTGGATTGCAGCTTTGGAGAAAGAAGGCGATATGGATACTGTCATACAGGCTGCAAGAGAAGGAATGTCCAAGGTTCCCCGTGACTTTACAGTAAGGGCTGAAATAGCAGATGCCATTTCAAGAATAGGAGAAAAACAGAATGATAATAATCTGAAACTGGAAGGGTATAGGGAAAGCTTTTATTCCAGCCCTTCCATCAAGTGTTTACTGGATTTATTTGTGACTTCTATTGAATGCAGTTGCTTTGAAGAGATACGGGAAGAGGTTGAGCGAAGGGTCATGGAACTTCGAGGTAAAGATAGGATACCGGTAAACGATTATAACAGCAGAGAGCAGAATACATACTATCTTTCGGAAAGCGTTATGATTAATGCCTTGCTTTTAGGCGGAAGATATGAAAAGGTGTTTGAAATGAGCAAAGATAATGGCCCGCTTGGATGGAGTTCCGGCAATAATCCCAAACCTGTATTTACTACTTCCATGATGGTACTTTTATCAAAGGAAGGAATACATTCAAAGATTCTCTATAAGCAATGGGAGGATGCGATTGGGTATGTAGAATATGGCATGAGAGGGGAATATATTGAAAAATACCGTAAGGTGATGGCTTTTATTATAAAGAAATATATAAAACTGGACCAGGAACAGGAAGATTTTTATTTGAAATGGTGCCAGGACGAAGTAGGACAAAGGGTGGATGCAATCGTTAGCAACCAACACCGGGGGAGCTATCATAAAGCGGCAGGGTTGCTTGTCGCAATGGCGGAGGTTCTGGCAAACAGGGAGGAGAAGCAAGAGGGTATGGACTTTATCGAAAGGTATAGGAATAAATATCCAAAGCATAATGCTTTTAAAAGCGAGGTTACTCAAGCGTTACAGGCGTCAGGATTATTCAATGGAAGAGTACCGGAAAAGACCAGGTTGCGAAGGTGAGCAGTTGACACCGTCAACGACCAGCCCCCAGGGAGATAAAAAGGAGTGTTCATAAACATGAGGGAAAATGATAGGACAACAGGTGGTATTCAAATTAAAGATGTGGAAAAATTAATAGATGCGGTTAATGGTTCGATGTTAATGGAGTGCATGCCGCTTACCCAAGATGATAAAGCTAGAATCAGGCGTTGTGCTGGTAATAATGAGCTAGTTGAGGAAGTAATACGTGAACTCATAAAAAAGAATTCAGTTGTTAGAGTTAATGGTCATGATTGAAGAATATCTATGTCGAAGAGGAGTTATCACCTGAAGCAATTATTGCAAAAAGGACTAATCGCGATAAGGTGGTCTGGCGCTGCGCTATAAGGATCGATAAAGGCAAAGATGCCTGCCCACACACTCCCCTACTCTGGATGAAGGATGGATACAGGATACTTTGGACGTGGCTGTTTGCCGGAACAGAGCTTATGATGAAAGCATAATCAGAAATGAAGTTGATAAAATTCAGGTTTTTGACACCTTTATTCTGATCTTCCGTACAGATGGGTCACAGGATAAAAGACCATTCCGGAATGACTGAACCTGTGATATACTAATAATTGTAAATAGGATTAAAAACAAGGATGCTGAATAATGTTTAGTTATGAAGAACTTTATGAAAAATATCGGAAGCTACTGGAAGAAAATAAGAGGCTGCGAATTGTAAATGAAAATTACAAAGTACAGCTTGGATTAGTATCGCCAAAATTCGATAGAGAAGTTCAGAACGAAAAAGAAATAATCAGCACCCAATCAGAGCAGCTCCATAGCATTGAGCAAGTAATCAATACCAGTTCGCCCCAGGATAAAATCAACCTGTTTATGTCGTTGTTCCGGGGACGAGAGGATGTATATGCAAAGAAATGGCAAAGTAAGGAAGGTAAATCAGGATACTCCCCCGTATGTATGAATGAATGGTCAAAAGAGGTCTGTAATAAACCAAGGATTAAATGCTCTGACTGTGCGAATAAGGATTATGCAATTCTTGATTCTGCAGCTATAGATAAGCATTTGAGAGGCAAGGCGGTATATGGGATTTATCCCTTGTTTCCGGATGAGACATGCTGCTTTCTGGCCATGGATTTCGATGACGAAGGCTGGCAAAAGGATGTAAGTTCACTAAGGGATATTTGTGTCAAAAAAAATATTCCCATTACCATTGAGCGATCTCAATCAGGAAACGGCGCTCATGTTTGGTTCTTTTTTAGTGACAGAATCAGCGCTTCATCAGCAAGAAAATTTGGCACACTGCTTTTGACGAATGCCATGGAAGAGAGACATGAAATTAAATTCAGCTCATACGATCGACTTTTCCCTAATCAGGATACACTCCCCAAAGGTGGCTTTGGAAATCTTATTGCATTGCCATTACAAGCTAATGCCAGAAAAAATAATAATAGTATGTTTATTGACGAGAATTTTCTGCCATACGATGACCAGTGGAGTTTTTTGAGTAATATTCGAGTATTAAGTGATGAAGATATCGACACATATATTTCACAGCTTGGCGGCAGTAATGAACTGGGAGATTTGAGGCAAAGCGAGGATGAAGGCATACGTCCTTGGGAAAGAAAAAGGCTGGATAGTAAATTAAATAAAGCAGATATACCTGATACGGCTTATATAATAAAAGCAAATATGCTCTACACTAGTAAAAAAGGATTTTCTAATAAAGCATTGAACAGCCTAAAACGCATGGCCGCTTTCAGAAATCCTGATTTTTACAAGACCCAGGCGATGAGATTACCAACATATGATAAACCAAGAATCATTTCTTTATCGGATGAAACACTGGATTACTTGTGCCTTCCAAGAGGATGCGAGACTGATTTGGTAAGCATGTTCAGTACTTTGAAAGCTGATATAGAATGGATTGATAAAACCTGTCCCGGCAGAACTGTCAGCGTAGACTTTAACGGGCAGCTTCGTGAAGAACAGGCTGATGCAGCAGATTCAATGATCGAGTACGATAATGGAGTTTTATCTGCAACTACTGCTTTTGGAAAAACAGTAATAGGAGCAAAACTTATATCCGCAAAAAAAGTGAACACGCTTGTACTTGTACACACCCAGCAGCTGTTGGAACAGTGGAAGGAACGGCTGACCCAGTTTTTGACGATAAATGAAGAGCTGCCTGCCGGCACTGGAAAAAAGCGAGGCAGAAAAAAGGTGCGAAGTATTATTGGACAGCTCGGCGGCGGAAAGAAAAATTTAAGTGGCATTATCGATATTGCGGTTATGCAGTCATTGGTCAAAGGCGACGAGGTAAACGAGGTTGTCCGGGATTATGGCATGGTTATCGTAGATGAATGCCATCATGTGCCGGCTTTCAGCTTTGAGCAAATACTAAAAAACGTTTCAGCCAAATATGTTTACGGCCTTACGGCAACTCCTGTTAGGCAGGATGGACATCATCCTATTATATTCATGCACTGCGGTCCTGTAAGATATAAGGTAGATGCGAGAGAACAAGCGAAAAAAAGGCCTTTTGAACACTATATCATCCCCCGCTTCACTCCTTTCAGAAAGCCTGTCAATCAGGATGAAAAGGACTGGTCCATTGGTGAAATATATTCTGAAATCAGCACCAGTCAAATCCGCAATAAGTTAATCATAGACGATGTAATCAGTTGCGTTAAAGAAGGACGTAATCCAATTATTCTGACCGAGAGGACAGCGCACGTTGAATTAATCACGGATCAATTATCAAAGGTGCTTCCGAATGTTATTGTGTTAATTGGCGGAATGTCCGCACGAGAAAGAAAAGCAGCGCTTGAAAGGCTTTCTGGTATTCCGGCAAAAGAGAATATTATTATTGTTGCCACAGGCAGATTTGTCGGTGAAGGATTTGACGAGCCAAGACTGGATACCTTGTTTCTGGTAATGCCTGTTGCTTGGAAAGGGACAGTACAGCAGTATGCTGGCCGGCTTCACAGATTATATCAAAATAAGAGCGAAGTTCAGATTTATGATTATGTTGACGTTCATGTTGGCGTGCTTGAGCGGATGTATCAGAAGAGGCTTAAAGGATATGCTTCCATAGGATATTCGGCTAAGAGTGATAGTAAACCATTTGAAGCCACAAACGCTATCTTTGATAACCATAATTTCATGACAGTATTCTGTAATGATGTTTCCTCCACGCAATCAGATATGGTTATTGTCAGTCCGTATATGACGAAAAAACGGCTAATCCAGATGATGAATATCTTCACTTCGGGAATCAACAATGGAGCAAAACTTACAATAATCACCAGACCTGAGTCCGACTACAAAGAGAAGGACAAGGCTGCATTTGAGGATATGCTCAATTCCATAAAAAGTACAGGAGCAAGCATTATTTTTAAATCAAATATTCATCAGAAGTTTGCGGTGATTGATCAAAGGATTGTTTGGTATGGAAGCATAAATCTTTTAAGCTTTGGGAGTGCTGAAGAAAGCGTAATGCGGTTGGACAGCATTAATATTGCGAATGAATTGATAGGGACGATTGAAGAAATGCTATGAACCTGGAGGAGGAATTGTAATGGGAGAGTTTAAAGTCAAAGAAGAAACAAATAGAGTTGAGTTCAAGCAGGAGCTTAACGATAAACTGGAACGGGAAGTCGTCAGCTTTCTTAACTATCCTGAGGGTGGAACAATTTATATTGGAATAGACAATAACGGAGATGTTGTCGGTGTCGCCAATGTAGATGATATTCAATTGAAGATAAAAGACCGTGTGAAGAACAATATATTGCCGTCAACTTTAGGGCTGTTTGATGTAATATGTGAAACGAGTGCCGGTAAGAACTATATAAAAATCAACATAGCCAGCGGTCAGGAAAAGCCATACTATATAAAAAGGTATGGAATGTCTCACAACGGCTGTTTCATGCGCATTGGCAGTTCAACGGAACCTATGCCGCAAAATCTGATAGAGGATCTATTTGCAAAGAGGACGAGGAATTCTATTGGAAAAATAAAATCTCCGAAGCAGGAGCTTACCTTTGAGCAGCTTAAAATATTCTATGATGAAAACGAATTCCAGCTTAACGAGCATTTTGCTGATAATTTGGAGTTGGTAACCGAAGAAGGGAAATTTAATTATGCTGCATATCTGCTTGCAGATACGAACGGAATATCTATTAAAGTAGCAAAGTACAATGGAATTGACAGATACGAACTGATAGAAAATAATGAATACGGATATTGCTCTCTCATAAAGGCAGCAAAACGGGTATTGGACAAGCTTGAAATAGAAAACCGTACCCTTGCGAAAATTACATCAAAAGAAAGAGAAGAAAAAAATCTCGTTGATAAGATAGCTTTAAGGGAAGCTGTAATCAATGCTATCGTTCATAATGATTATTCGAGTGAAATCCCGCCCAAGGTAGAGGTGTTTTCTGACAGAATTGAAATAACATCTACAGGTAGTTTGGTTCAGGGAATGACTGAGGAGGAATTCTTTAGCGGATATTCTGCACCAAGAAATAAAGAGTTGATGCGGGTTTTTAAAGATATGCACCTTGTAGAACAATTGGGTTCAGGCATGATAAGAATCCTGAAGAAATATGATCGTTCAATCTTTACAATCACGCCCAATTTTATAAAAGTTGCTTTCCCATTTTTAAAAATAAGGCAGGATGGCGGATTAAATGGCGGATTAAATGGCGGATTAAATGGCGGATTAAAATCACTGTTAGAGGTTATAAAAAATGATCCTGGAATCATGACTAAAAATGTTTCGGAATTATTAGGCAATCGGTCGATTAGCACTATAGAAAAACAAATACGAGAATTAACCGGCAAAGGTTTAATTGAACGGCGGGGCAGTAAAAAATCCGGAGGTTATTATATGGTGGAGATTAAATAATTGTGCAATGATGAGTTGTACAATTTAAGGAGGAAAGGAGAAATTTATGGTGGATAAGACTAGCCCAGAGAAGGCAGTTAAAGAATTGACTATGCTGCTGATGTATTTAACAAGATTTAATGAACGGGGCCGTTTGAATCGAATATGGATATGGCTTGGAAGGGATATGATTTTGACATTATTAATGAGTTTGATGAGGAAGATTATATCCGGCAGGGAAGCCACTGTTCCAAGTCCGTAGCAATTACAGATAAGGGCATTAAGTTATCGCGGGAATTATTGGATTATTATTGCCTCTACCGAATGGGAAGAATTGATAATCCCATATTCAGAGTATTGCAATAAAATTAGTTTATGTGTTGAGGGATATAAATTGTATATTGAAAAAGGATCAATCAGGGATGTTGAATTAGTTAAGCCAATTGAAAGCACGTATATACGTAAGTTTTCAAGGCATCAATGTTTATTCTTATATTCAAATACGAAATCATTTGAGCAAAAATGTAGTAATGTATTTGAAAAAATAAAAAACGCCGGAATAAAAGATTTTGTAGCATTTCAAATGAGTTCAAGCAAAGATATCATGTATCCATATGGTTTGGTAGTGATTTTTCAGTCATACAATGAGAGTTATTACATGCATTTAATTCATAGCCGTTATCCTGATCTTATAGAGGAACTTGATAAATATAAACAGGATAATGAATATGAAGTATATTTAGATTACCTTGAACAGAATATTATTAGCGAGTCAATTAATGATACCCCCAGAGATAGTTTCGAAATATCTTACCCAGAGAAATTGTATAGTGCAATTCAAGAAGGTTGGGAAATCAATAAAATATATCGGTTTGGTTTCTTTGAAAAAGATATAAGAGCAGATGAATGGTTAATTAATGAAGCGGTTGGATTAAAGGGTGAGAATGGATTAATCTTTGAAGATATTTGTGAAACAAAATTTAATGAAAAATATAACGAAATGAACACGAAATTATTAAACTATTTAAGGTTTAATAATGAATTAGTTCAGTTATCAGAAATGATTGCCTCAGATATTCATATGCTTAAAGAGAATTTAAGGATACGGGTGTGGTATTATAATCCAAATGATATAATATGGTCTTTAGCCCATATGGCAGAATATAATACTATCGATGGCTTACCAATGTTTAACGTTTATCTTGATTGTGTTGAAAGGGATGTTCAATATAATTATCATGGTTATCTTAAATATAGTTTCGGGGATTTTGTAAATAGTCAACAAAAGTTTATTGGAGATGCTTTACTACTATTTAAAAGATATAGTAATACAGTGTAAAGCTCTATATAGAAAAGAGGCATAATAAAATATTATTAATACAAACTTGAAAGGGGTACTCTGAATTGCAATAGATCAATAATCCTAATTTGGCAATAGTTGATGAAAGTATAAGAATAGCTAAAACACTAGGTTTCAGTAAATTGTTCTGACAAGCAAATAACATGTCATTTATTCACATATAGATTGCCACCAAGGCCCCACCAGCTTCAAACGGCATCTTTTTTGCACACTCAAGGCATACAGAAAGTGTGGTACGCATTGAACGTCTGAAAGGCTGATTAATAGAGGGCTCCACACGATTTCAGAGCCCAAGTGAAAAAGTGATCCTTGAGGGGATAAAAAAGATGATATATTCCACAAGCAAAGTAGATACAGACTTGGAGGCCTGTTTTTAATTTATAAAAGAAAAATTGTCATCCGGCATAAAAATGCGAAAAATGTATATTGATAATGCAAATATTGGTAAAGTATAGTATAATCAAAATGGTTATACCGAATAATCGGAGGTTTGCTATGAGTTACATGTCAGAAAACAGTCTTTATGAGAGAATACGAAACACTGTTGCTGAAACACAGCAAAAGGAGATTTAAAGATTGGAAAGCTGACACATCAGGACATCGGACAGATGCAAATGTATGTTAATTATTATACCAGTGAGATGATGAACGAGGGTGACCGCTTCCCTATCGGCATTATCCTCTGTGCAGACAAGAGTGATTCTGTTGTCAAATATACTTTACCGGAAGATAATAGCCAAATTTTCGCTTCTAAGTATAAGCTCTATATGCCAACTGAGGAAGAACTGAAAAGAGAACTCGAGAAAGAGCAGGAATTATTGGAGACTGGGCAAAAATTATAAGCATTAAGAGGAGTCGAATTCGATTCCATTAAGGAAATGAATTGTTATTACTGCGTTTACCAAAAATGCGAAATAGCCTAAAAACTTCATGTTGAGGTTGAAGTTAAATTATGTAGAAGATGAAAGTGAGGTATTTAGATTTGTATAATTGGGAAAATGTGACCGATTTTTTTTCAGAAGAGGACAGGCATTATAAGAATACCTATATGGAAATTAATGAAGTATATGATGGAAAAATCGAAGTGAGTTTATTTTCTTCAAAAGAGGGATTATATGAAATATACTTTTCATATGGCATATTATACGGAATTATTTATGTGGATGCGGAAAAGGCTGATTCAAAACGTGAAGATATAAAAATCGAACTTGCACAAGAATATCAGAACCATAAGGAGCCAACAAGTGAATTTATAAATTCGTTTTGTGAAAAACATAAAGTGCGTATGCCAAGTGACATCCTATTTGATGCATCGGCTCTGTTTGATTTCTGATGTAGTTTATATGAAGATTATTACGGGAAAGAGGAATTTTTAGATACCATTTATATTTTAGCCACTCATCAATGATTAAGGGCTGTAATCGGCTATAAATCAGTATTCAACCGATCGGTACGCAGATTTAATCTGCAGTTGAACGGATTTTGCGGTTTAAATAATCCGTGCAGCAGCCCCTAAAGCCCAAGAGAAAAAGCCTGAAAAGAAACAAGGATAAACCCAACAACCTCAAGGGCTACAGGATTTAAGGGCCTGAATAGATAAAGAGAGAAAAAGCAAGACTTTATTCGAATTAAAATAGAGTTTTGCTTTGTTTTTTTGAGTGAAAAAGTGATAAAATTGGGGGTGTGAAGCAAGACTTTATTTTAATGGGTGACGGTGGAATGCGGGTTTGAAGGGATTGGGAAGCAAGACTATATTTTAAAAGAACATCAAAAACCTTGATAAATAAAGGGTTGCATGGGTATGAGTAAAAACATGCTTTGACATGAGAAAATGCCAAATTTTTTTGATCTTAACTCCTCAAATTCGGGGGAATATTTCAAAATTCTTTACAAAGGTAAATATTTCAAGTAAAATAGAAACGAACAAATGTTTGGAAAAGGATTAAGGCGGACGGCAGTTGAAAAAACAATTCTAATAAGTTGATACCAAATTTGTTTCGAGAGAGCCTGGAGGGAATATCTGTAATGAGTAATATAATCAGTGTTAGTGAAGGAAAAATTGCGCTCTACGCAATCGGTGACAGTAGTGTTTATGTGGATGTTGTATTTAGGGATGAGACTTTTTGGATGACTCAAAAGGCTATTACACAATTATTCGAGGTTGATTTGTCCGTTATTTCACGGCACTTGAAGAATATCTATGCCGAAGAGGAATTATCACCTGAAGCAACTATTGCAAAAATTGCAATAGTTCAAAACGAAGGTGGTCGTGAAGTGAAACGTTCACCCGAGTTTTACAGTTTGGATGCTATTATCGCCGTTGGTTATAGGGTCAATTCCAAAAAAGCAACTAAATTTCGTCAATGGGCAACGCAAACCTTAAAAGAGTATATCCAAAAAGGTTATCTTTTAAATATGGATATGCTGAAAAACGGGCGGCAGTTCGGACGCGACTACTTCGATTAGTTGCTGGAGAAAATCCGTGAAATCCGAGCCAGTGAACGCCGTGCCTACCAAAAGATAACCGACGTTTTTGAGCAGTGCAGTTACGACTACGACAAAAATAGTGAGATCACAAAAGAGTTTTACGCGTTTGTGCAGAATAAGCTGCACTATGCTGTCACAGGGAAAACAGCAGCTGAACTCATTGCTGAGCGCGTTACACTTGACCACCCCACAATGGGGCTGACCACATGGAAGGATGCACCAAAAGGGAAAATTCTTAAAAGGGACATTAGTGTAGCAAAGAATTATCTAAACGAAAAAGAGATATTACGTCTCAACCGACTTGTTACGATGTTCATCGATTATGCCGAGCTTATGGCAGAAGATGGCATAGCCATGACTATGCAGGACTGGCTGAATGAAACGGATAATTTTCTTAACAACAACCGCCGGCGTGTACTTGATGGTAAAGGTCAAATTTCCCATGAGGATGCACTGAAAAAAGCTGCTGAGGTTTACGAACAGTTCCGTATTCAACAGGATAGGGATTATATCTCTAACTTCGATGAGGCAATGTCGAAGTATTTAAAAGGGAAAGATAACGAGCCGGATTGATGAAAAAATTTGCAGATTCTCTTTTCGGAGCCTTTAGAGGTCAATTTCATGAGAGGAGGTGTAATCTATAATATATTTAAGTAGCTTTTTGTTTTCTAAGGAGACAGTAAGTGACCCGAATATTTATCCATATAATGTGTTTGCTGATAAAGTAGAGAAATCATTATTCTTCAAGCCAATTACAGTTTTATATGGCAATAATGCATCTGGAAAATCTACGATGCTGAATATTATGGCAAATAAGTTACAGATTGAGGGACAAGAGTATGCTACAAGCAATCAGTATGGAATTGTACACTATTTCACAAAGTTCGTAGATGAATGCAGTTATACATTAGGTGAAGATGAAGATGGCAGGCAGATTGGCAGACTCCCCCGGAGAAGCAGGTATATTAAAAGTGAAGATATTTTATATGAAATAAAGAAAATACAACAGGAACAGATTCTAGGTGATGGATACATATATGAACATATTAAGCGAGGGATGAATAAGGAACTAATAGAACAATTAAAGAACTCCGATAAGATGAAAAAACAAATGGAATTTTTAAAATTTGCACAGGAAAAGTACTCGAATGGAGAAACTACCTTGCAAATGTTTGATGATTTTGTTGAATTGGATGCACTTTATTTGTTGGATGAGCCGGAGGTATCCTTGTCGCCGGCAAATCAAACATTGTTAGCTGAGAAGATAAATGAAATGTCAAGGCTTTTGGGATGTCAGTTTATTATTTCTACACATTCACCATTTATGCTAGGGACATTAAATGCAAAAATCTATAATCTTGATTCAAGGGAATTAAAGGTGACAAAATGGACAGATCTTGAGAATGTGAGATATTTCTATGATTTTTTTGAGAGGCATAAGAGTGAGTTTAAATTGCAAAAATAATTAGCCGCCAAGGGGATACCAGATAGATACGACATCTTTTTTACACACTCAAGCCACACGGAAATTTGCACAAGGATTGAACGGCTGAAAGGTTGAAATTCTAAAGTAATTGACATGGCGACACGTATCAAAGTTGGGCGAAATGATCCTTGCCCTTGCGGCAGTGGAAAGAAATATAAAAAATGTTGCGGAAAGTGATGGGGTTAGTAGGGTTTGTTTAATTATGGCGAAGTGGCATTTGCCAAATACCATTATCGCAATCCCCATTGAAGGTAACATTGTCAACAGCTTCCCTCCATAATGTATTCTATTGTCGATCTTACAAGCAATGTCAATAAATAAAATTTTCTAAAATATCTTATTGGTATTTCTTTCTAAATCTAATATAATTATATATAAATAAATATCTGGAGGGGTTCTTATGAGAAAATTCAGGCTTCCTCTTTTACTAATGTTTGCATTTCTGATTATTTCCGGGATAGTATTGTTTTTTGTTTTTAAAAATAATGAGTCCAAAAGTGTTTTCAAAAATACATCTCTAAAATATTTAAAAAGACCATATATCATAACTGATACTAAAAAAGAAGCAAATACACTTGAGGAACTGCTTGACCTTGATGAAATATCAATAGAACAACTTCTTGCCAATCCGAAGCTTTCGACTGAATTACTAAAAGTAGAAAAGCTGACTGATATTATCGACTCCAGAAAGGCAATTAATAATTTGCGTACTTTATCGGAATCTGCTAATGAACTGCTGAGTGGCATAGGTGATGATTCGAAGCTTCTTGCTTCTGTAAATAAAAAGCGTGAGCTTTTTTCAGAAAACATAACCTCCTTAAGCCGGAACTGGAAATTTAGCATTATGGACGGTGTGTTGCTTCTGAATTCTGGTATCAGCCGATTCAATATCAAGCC
Source organism: Ruminiclostridium sp. (assembly GCA_012027035.1). Classification (GTDB taxonomy): domain Bacteria; phylum Bacillota; class Clostridia; order Acetivibrionales; family DTU013; genus MnB-11. Next base: position 24,791 of record VEPD01000088.1, read on the forward strand.
TGTGGCGGATTTTAAGCAAATGGATAAAACTTCTGATAATTCTCTGCAATTACTTGCTGCAGAAGATATGAAGAATGAACTGGATAAAATAAATAATAAGCTTGTTAAGTTACTTGCTCCCCCTGTTTTGGAAAATGGGAAAATAAACCCGTCTATTGATTTCAAAGGTACATGGACAAAGCCTGATAAAGCAATCCTAAGATGGATCCCCCATGGAGACTGGATACCGGAAAAGGGATACTCCTTATACAGAGTGGTGGGAGGGGAGGCACAGCTTATTGCTGAAGGGCTTGGCTCTCCTCAGTTTATTGATGTGGCGGCACAAAAAAAAATGGAATTCTCTGAGTTTATAAAATCTGTTTTTGATGATGCGACGCTTACATCTGAAAGAATGGCTATTCTGGGTATCAGCAATATAAAAGATTTTTATAATTTAGAAGGGACCAGTGGCGTTCTCAACAGCAAACGAGTACGTGTCACTGGAAAGGAGGATTATAAAAGGCTAAAGGAAAATCTCATTACCATACCTGGAACAATGAACGAGAAACTCCCCTCCGTGGACGCAATACAGGTGAGGGCTTTACATCTCCAGAATGCAGTTAGTACACAGCTTTTCTCAATTGCTGACCTGGAATTCAATACGAATTCTTCAATGGGCGTAAAAAGGACTGTATTACCTGGAGTTCAGACTTCTCCAAAGGATGAATTGAAAAGCAAGATACTGGAAGCCAGAAAATCAATAATGTCAAAAGCATTTGTTGATGCTGACTTTGCAGTCCAGGCTGGACTTGGCTTTGAGGATGACCTGTCTGATGACAACCTTGAAAAAGGTACGGAAATCAGATATGTACTTGTTGGGGTAAGCCCTGATATAGCGGCTCCTACAATGAATAATATCACATCCGGACAGGAGATACCTGGTATGAAAGTCCTTTCCATCAAAAAGGGAGAGGAACAGGTGGTTGAAAAACCGAAAGGGCTGGAGGGCTATGGCATCGATAATACTGCTTCGCTCAGATGGGATAGTGCGACTCTTGATTATGACAAAAGTATAATTTCAGGCTATTATATAGAAAGAAAAAAGAAGGGTGAAACAAACTTTAAAAGGGTAAGCAATACCCCGATAGCTATTTCCTATACGCTTGATGAATCAGGGATTTACTTTGAAACGCCGGTATTCTATATCGATAATGATGTAAAAAACGATGAAAAAGCTACATACAGGATACATACGCTTGATATTTTCGGTAGACTCAGTGAATATTCTGAAGAGCTTGAACTGACAGTTTATAAAGTGACCCCACCAAATTCGCCAAATCTTGGGCAACCGGTCCTATCAAGCAATTCTGACAAACTCATTGAAGTGTATCAGGATAGAATAACAGAACTGAATAAAGGGAAGACAGGAATTATTCTACCTGTCGTTATAGCTTCGGATGATACGGATTCAATAGTGGTATTCCGCTCCAAGGCTTTGGGAATGGGCTTTTTTGACTTGCCAGAGGAAATCATCCGTTTGGATGCCGGTGACTTGTCTAGCAAGAGTGAAAGGGTCGTATCATACGGAAAGTCTAGAATGTTACTGCGCCCGAAGTCAGAGACCAGAGCTGATATCGTCTTTTTTGATGAGGATGTAAAGCAGGGCTATTTCTATAAGTATTGGGCGGCAGCAGTTGACAAGACAGGTAATGAAAGCGCCTGGTCCTCTTCCAGAATTCTTGGAGTGCCTTTGGATGGATTGCCGGAAAAGCCCGGAGAGCTTGCCGCAGTGATGAAAAAAAATTCTCTGCTTGATCCTTCAAAAGCTGCTGCGGGATTTGGGGTGCGCATTACTACAAGAAGTGCCGCCGATGCAATAAAAAAGTTATCTGCGTCCGATAGCACCGGAATGATGAATGTAGCGGATGATGTCATATTGGCTGCATATAATGATGGCGCGGAAGTGGGAGTTTCTATATCTGATATGAAAAATGGAGTTGCCATGCCTGTTCAGGTTTCCAGTAATTACGGCAACCTTCCGGACATAAACCATGTACATGAGATAACAGCATTTGAAAACAAAGACCTTCTTCCTGACGGCTCTGCAAGAGTATCCTGGTATCACTATAGCGGTGAGGGATTGGCAGGTTATCACGTGTATCGCACATATGCAGATGGCAAATCAATTGCAGAGCTTGAAGCCATGACAAAGGCTGAAATAACCGAAAACTTTACCTGGAAGTTGGTCAAGGAGAATGTGGAACAGAACCAGATAATTGACAACACGATTGAAAAGAAGGATGGAAGGATATATTTATATCTTATCTATCTTATACCTGAAAAATCAGATGATATAAAAGACCCCGGACTTGATTCATTTGCACCGGGAGGGTGGATATTCCTGAACTGGGAAAAGCCTGACGACCCGCAGGTATCTTGTTATAGAGTTTATAGGAGCGAAGTACAGTACTTTGCCGATAATCAGGATACCTTGGCGCTTGAGTGGACCTTGGTGGGAGACAGGCTTGAATATACCAAATACTCTGAAAAAGTGGACCAGACCTTTGCACATTATTATTATTTTAAAGTAACATCCATAAGCATATGGGGCGGAGAGTCTGAGACGGGAAGCATAACAAAAATCAGGGTACCTGCGACTACGCCGCCGCAAACGCCGTCCATGCTCCTGCCGCTTTCTAAAAAGGGTGCGGTGCAGATAAACTGGGTGGGTGTGCCCCATGCATCAAAATACATAATTTACAGGAATATGCTTCCTAAAATAAAGGAAGAAGACATATTGAAGCTTCAATCTACAAGCCAGAACCTATATAACAGTTTGTTCCTTTCACAGGCTGCAGGAGATAAATTTGTCCTGAACAAATTCAGTATAAAATCATCCATGCTGTCAGTAACACCGCAAGCTGACACCCCGATATTATCAACGGATAAATTCAATACATTACAGAATGTGAGCAAGGGGAAGGTCTTGTCATCTGTTAAAACTGTATCTTTAAATGAAAAAACCGCTGTATTCAAGGAAATTTCCGATAAATACGGCCCCCTTGCGCTTCTTCCATATGGTAGTCTGAATGCCGAGGCCGCAAAATTAGTTTTATGGGAAAAAGCAGGCGAAATCGAAATACCGCAGGGACAGGACTCAATAGGGCAAAAATCATTTACTGACGAGAATGTTCAGTTCGGTAATACATATTTATACACTGTGCAGGCTGAAAATGATGATAAGCTCAGTTCGGGAAGGCCGGACCCGGTGTCTGCATCGCCCAGGAAGAGCGCCCCATTTGAGCCGGTGGATGGCTTGAAATGTAAAATGGAGAATGGAAAACCTAAATTGACATGGAATCAGGCAAAGGATGCCAATCTCACCTGGCTCCAGAGTAGGGAATATGTTGCCGGATATATTGTATACAGGAGTACTTCCGAGGATGGGAGCTATTACCAGGCTAGTCCTCTGTTAAGTGAGGCTGCATGGGTGGACGGAGATTCCGGCCTGTTTGCAGAAAATTGGTATAAGGTCAAGGTCGTAGACACTGCCGGTTTTATTTCGGAATTCTCAAGCGCAGTAAATATAAAGGTTGATGTTGATTTCATGCTCAGGGATAATCAAAAGGAAACTATTATACCTTCAATCATAAGGAATGGTTTTACTGATAGAAGCATTGTTGTACGTCCTTCATTAAGGCCGATATACACCCCTACTCCTACTCCGCCAGGAAGAGCTACTCCGACGCCTACCA
>VEPD01000375.1 GCA_012027035.1 Ruminiclostridium sp.
AATACATTATGTTGACCTATTTGAAAATGGGACATTTGATGGAATTATTTTATCAGATTGGGGATGCATTGAAGCTATCCGCAAACGGTCGTTGAAAGTATATATTCATCTGAGCGCAAATACCGGATGTGTGAACGATTGGGATTTTAAGCTGGCAAAAGAGTTGAAAATACAGAGGATAATTCTATCCCCGTCTCTTGAATTTGAATGGATCAGGGATATTATCGCACATAATGAGGAATTTGAATGGGAGGCGATTACATATGGGATGCTATGTTTTAATGAAGCAGGCCACTGTCCATGCAGGGTCAGATTTGATGATATCGCCATGGAAAATGTTTGCTGCCATCAATTCAATCTTTATGAAAGCAATAGGCCAATCGGAGTTAAAAAGGCGTTTGGCCGTTCTTTGCAGTATGGAGAGATTGCCCGGAGATTTTATGAACTGGGAATTAACCACTGGAAGCTTGAAGGGAGGGCAAAAGGGCTGCAGCATATAATAAGGGGTACAAAAACTCTGAAAAGTATTGCAAATACTATAGAAAGTTTGAGGTTAGAGTATGCCAGGTGAAAATGTATTAAGAGGGTTGCATATCCATCAATTCAAAACTATCAACAACGAGCTTCTGCCCCAATATGACTTTTATATACTGGGAAGTGTTTTGTGTCCATTGTGCCGGGCCGACATGACAGGAAACGAAATAAAGCAGGCTTGTAAAAGCATAAGGCAGGCACAATATGATAAAAAGATATATATTCAACAGCCTTTTTATGTATTGGACAATAGTAAACGATTCATTAAGCTGATTAAAGAGCTTTATACCGATAAACTTATTGACGGAATAATTGTAAATAGTCCGGGCATCTTGAAATGTTTCGGCAATGACGGCATCGAAATCATTTTCAGCAGGTTTGCCATCAGAAAGAGGCGAAGGACCAACCAATATTTGTACAGATATCTGGCGGATTATAATATTGAAGCTTTTGAATGCTTTGCAAATGATACTGAATTGATAAACGACCTTAAATCTTTTAATAAATCCAAATTATGGCTGAGAGAGGAGACGGGTACGTTTTGTGCCTTTTCCTCCAACTGTCTGGTAAAGCAATATCTTGACCATTGCACCAACGAACCTGGCAAATGTGCATCAGGAGCCTATGAACTGAAAAATGAAAAACAGAACGCGATTTTTATTATTTCGGGACATTTTATTTTTACTTCGAACTCAATTAAAATACAGCCTGGCAATATGGATTCAGATTCAATAATAAGTAATGCAGGAGGATTTGAACTGTGAAATGCTTTGAGAAGCCTTCAGTTTATTGGAATCCATATTTGGAGACCTTGAATCCGAAACAATTGGAGGATTTGCAATATAAAAGATTCAAGGAGATACTGGGTTTTGCTTATAATAATTCGCCTGCTTATAGGGATTTATACGAATCCGTAGGAATAACCCCCGATAGTATACGATGTTTTGATGATATAAAAAGAGTACCTGTAATAGACAAGAATTTTTTTGATGACCGGTTCCCATTAAACTCTTTTTATGGTAATTCCCTGGCAGTGCCGGAACAGGATGTAGTGTTTTTTCACCAGACAAGCGGGACAACACATACGCCTCTAAGACAGCCGGATACAATTGAAGACTGGTACTGGTGGGCGGAATGCTGGGCGGCTTTGCTCTGGGCTCAGGGCGTCAGGGAAACCGACAGAGTTTTGATTGCTTTTAATTATAACCTGTTTATTGGTTTCTGGGGCGCCCACTACGGCTGTGAAAAAGTAGGAGCTGAGATTATATCCGCCGGCGGGCTTTCAACCCAGCAGAGACTGGAAAAAATTACAGAACTTGGCGTTACTGCCGTTATTACGACGCCTACATATGCCTTCAGATTGCTGGAGGCAGCCCGGGAAAAAGAAATTGATATGAGGAGCGGTCCGGTTAAAAGAATTATTTGCGCAGGTGAGCCCGGCGCTCTGATACCCTCGACCAAAAATGAATTGGAAACTCAATGGAATTGCGATGTTTTCGACCATGTCGGAGCCACGGAAGTAGGCGCCTGGGGGTTCGAATGTTCACAAAAACCCGGAGGGCTTCATGTGAATGAATCCATGTTTTTGACAGAGCTCCTGGATTTTGACTCCCATGAAGCAATAACAGGACCTGACATATACGGGTATCTGGTCATAACCGCGTTTAATAGAAAGGGCAGACCCTGCATACGTTTCAATACCAATGACATAGGCTGCTGGCAGGAGTCCGCCTGTCCTTGCGGAAGGACATACCGATTACTCAAGGGCGGCGTACAGGGAAGGATTGATCATTTGATAAAAGCAAGGGGTACTTTTGTAACTCCTGCAGCAATAGAAAATATTATCAATGATGAAAAAAAACTTGGCAGGGAGTATTTGATAAAAATCGGTGAAAAGAGCAAAACCCTGGATCTTATTGTTGAAACTGCATCGGAACTGGATGTGTCTGAATACCAATCCGTAAAAAATGATCTGGAAGAGAAGATATATAATAAAACCTTCCTGCATTTCAACATTACGTTAAAACCCAATGGAGAGCTTCCTAGAAATGAATTGAAATCAAAACGCGTTATTGATCTCAGAAAGGATAGGTGAATTTAATTGGAAATAGAAAGTATAAAGCAGTTGTTATTTAATATAGACCACGATGTTGAGATTTTGCAGCAGGCAGGGAAGACAGTCCCCTGTATTGAAAGAAATGCCGCGCAGATTAAAGCTTTGATTAATTTATTGAAAATAGAATGTATGGATATATAAGTCGCGAAAAAAAAATATATTTATTAAAATCGGAGGTAAACATAGATGAATAGAAATCTATTTGATTCATATCTTGAATCCATGAACTTCTTAAATGAGGTGAGTATAAATTATCCTAGTGCAATTTCATTTGCTTCGGGCCGGCCGTATAAAGACTTTTTTAATGTGGAATCGGCTATATCGGGAATCAAATCATATGTGAAAGCAAATAAACCGGAAAAGCAAAGCACTGATGAATTTTTTAATCATCTGGGCCAGTATAATAAAACAAAAGGCATAATAAATGAGTCTATTTCCAGGCTGATCTATAATGATGAGCAGATAGCAGCCAATCCCGAAGATATTATCATGACTGATGGCGCGCAGGAGGGGATGGCTATTATTATCAATACGTTATTCTCTTCTCCGGATGATGTGCTTCTGGTTAGTGATCCGTCATATATCGGATTTATTGGATATGCGAAAATTGCAGGTATTCCCATACATGCCATTCACAGAAATAATTCCAGCACTGATCTGGATCACCTGGAAAATACAATACAGGAACTTTTGAAACGGGGGAAGAAGCCGAGAGCCATATATGAGGTACCCGATTTTCACAATCCTACTGGCAGTTACATGCCGTTAAATGCGCGGAAAAGAATTATTGAGCTTGCCGAAAAGTATGATTTTTACATCATTGAAGACAATCCCTATGGATATTTTATCTATGATGTTGAAAAAATACCCACTTTAAAAGCCCTTGACAGGTATAAAAGAGTAATTTATCTGGGCAGCTTTGCCAAGACAATATTCCCTTCGTTAAGATTGGGTTATTTATTAGTCGACCAGAAGATTAAAAGCGGAAATAAGGTTTACAACCTGGTTGACGAATGCAAAAAAGTCAAAAGTTTTATTACAGTCAATACATCTACTTTATTGCAGGCAATGGCAGGATCCATTTTACAACAGGAAAACTACTCTTTGAAATCCTTTTGCAGACTTAAGGTCGAATATTGTAAGAAAAATAGGGATGCTATGGTAAATGCAGTCAAACACTTTTTTGGATCGGATCAGGAATGGCAAAGACCTGCAGGCGGCTTTTTTATGATGATGGATATTCCTTTTCCGATATCGGACAACCAGATTTTGGAATGCGCAGAAAAGCATTCTGTAATTTTTTGTCCTATGTATATGTTTTATTTAGATAAAACCAAAGGAGCAAATCAGATCAGATTAGCTTTCAGTAATTTGACAACCGATGAAATCGAATTGGGAATTGAAAGATTAGCCGGATTTTTAATAAAAAAGAACGCATGGAGAAATATTTCGTGTTTACGATGACTAAAATATTTTATTATGCTGTGTTTGCAAGGGATTGCTGATTCAGCAGATTAAGCCTCATTTTTTGAGTAATACACTTGGCATTCTAAAAATTTCAAACTTATGAAAAACTGCAAATGGAAAAACATGATAATATTCTAAACATTCCGACAGATAAATACATTAATAAAGAAAAAACAGTATATTTTTTCTTTTAAACTGCAGTTAACTCCTGTATAATGGAATTGTTTCCCGATTCCAATGAAAGAATTAAGGAGGTATTTTATGTTTTGCCAATCCTGTGGGCAAGAACTCCAAGATCGTAGCGCTCCCTGCACGTTTTGTGGTTTAGTAAATGAACTGGCGCCAAATGATTGTTCGGACAGTGTAAATCAAAAAAAAGTAAAAATTGGCTGGAATCCTTTCCGGGGTAACCAAGGCAGGAACTTCGGGCTGTTGTTTCTGGCAGTTTTTCTGTCACAGTTTTCCTTCATTCCATTTTCAATAATCCTATACACATCAAAAAAACCCGTACCTCAGATTTACTCCCCGATATTTATGATATTCTCATTTGCTTTATTTGTAATAACAATTGGTATATATTCTTCCAAACGTTATGACAGCGGAATTATCAAAGTAAAAGGGATTTTGCAGCGCGCTGTGTCTGTCTTCACGGGCATATTGCTGCTTGGCTTGGCGACCTTGCTTTTTGCATTGTTATATAAAGAGATATCCCGTTATATTCCCGGCTTTTTGGACAAAAGTTCCACACAGGTTCCGATTCTTGCAGCGATCGTTGCTGCAGGAATACTCCTGACGTTTCTTTCTTTTATTATAATAGTGCTTGTGGTAGCAGGATTCAGGTTTTCACTGTCTTCGTCTCAAATTGCAGGCGCTTTTGCGGTTATTATAAAAAAGTGTCTTGTTTTATTTCCGCTGGCATTAGTGTTTTCATTGATCAGCGGTGCAGGATTATATGCACTTTCTTATGTCCAGGTTTTCTACAGCAGCCTGCTTGCACCGGTATTTCCATATTCCTATTTGAGCGGGTTCTTCATGTACCTGCTCGGGTCATTTACAAGCGCATGCTTCCTGCTGCTTGTAATCATACTTTCCGATAATATTCTTGACCGCTGCCAGGAAAAAATTAGCCAGCTTGCTCAAAGGAAATCAAAAAAGCCTGTTCCCGTTTTTCTTGTTGTCGTATTGGCGTTGACAACAGCCCTGTATATATACGCCGTACCATTGGGTGGCGGAGCTGCCGAGCGTATAATTGGCGAAATAAAACTTAATATTGAATTGGGCAATACCTATGGGGCGGCAGGAATGAATGAAATGTCGATATATGAATACCGGCAGGCATATTCCAAGATTTTGTCCTTTAAAGGCTTTCTGGATGGGGTCAAGGCATATAATTCAGGGGATACGTCGCTGTCTAAAGCAGTCTCCGCCGGCCCGCTGCTGGATGAAAGCTCAAGAATTACATATAAGAACCAATATACTCAATTTTTCAGGGGAAAACTTAGTCTGTTTGTAAAAAACTATTCTACGGCTGCAGAACAATTCAAGCAGCAGTTGTATTTTCCCAATCCTATGCCCGGCTCGTATTTGGGCTGCTGGAAGCCTACAATGGTATAAATGACGCTGCTTCCAATGCTTCCGCAAAGCTTCTGCTCGAAAGGTTGATAGGACAGGAAATGTTTTTCGATAGTATGTCCGATCTTGCTCGAATAAATGAAAACCAGGCAATTAAATATATTGATAAACTTGATGAACTGGAGCTTGCAGTGGGCCCGAAAATGGCTTATGCAGCATATGAAAAGGTAAAATACAATGACATGAATGGAGCTTTGAATGACTTGCTGGCAATGCAGAAGAAATATACCCAGGATCCGCTAGTCAGCTATTTTATTGCAAAGGTTGCAAGTGAATATAAAGCCGAGCAAAATAATTATCAGCTGATTAAAGATTATACCGCCGCTTTTGAAAATCAGTCAAAGGCTTCCGGAGCGGTATTGGATGAGGTAAACCTGAAGCTTTTTGCTTCTTATATGTATCTTGCGGCAAATGATGCCCAGAACGCGCAG
>VEPD01000038.1 GCA_012027035.1 Ruminiclostridium sp.
AATGCACCCTCTTGAAGGCACTCGTACTTCTTACCAGATCAGACCTTCCCACGAAAAAAGCTGTAATTGCAGTAAGCAAAGTCGTAATAATCGTGATCAAAATGAACAGCTCAGCCTCTTTATCTCCCCTGTTCGGCATTCTATCCCGTCTATATCCCCACTTATCCCGACTAAACTCTCTTTCACATTCACTTCTTCTGTTGGCGATTCTTTCCAATACGCGTGGATCAGTTATTTCTACATAGCCGGGATTAAAAGTTTTACCTTTTTCTGTTTTTATAAGCTCCTTATTACCAAAATCTCTTGCTTGAATATATGCTCCTATTCCTTTTTCTTTACAAAATTTATTATTCTTTTCACTATCCATTCCCTTATCCACAGACAGTAATCCAGGATAAAATCCATAAACGTGATAAAAATCTTCAATAATATCAATCAGCAAAGGATTTTCATTTGCACTTCCCTTATGGCGTTGAACCAGCATGGGAAGCCCATATTCAATATCTGAAAGTTTATATGCGAGATGGCCTATTCCTTTAAGATAATTACCTCGAACATACAATCCAGCAAATTTATCTGTATATTCATCAATTTCTTCATTTTTATGGGCACTGGTATTTGATCTTATAAGGCTTCCATCGATACCGATCACTCTGCCTTTCATTAAACCAAGAGATAAACACTCTTTTGTCATATCGATGGCGATTTGTCGAAAAACCTCTATACCCATTCTGTTAGCAGCTCTGCTGAATATTTTTCTATCTGGAATTCGTCCCGGATTTAACTCACAAACCTCCGCTAGCTTTGGATTTTCTTTCAACTCTTCAATAAGGTCAGAATATGTTCTGATGCGTCTCTTGCACATGAATATTTGTGTTTTCAATATAATTCTAAGGGGATAATCACCAATCTTATCGGCATAATTTTTTTCGATTGTATCGACTTTATTCCAGTCATAGAATCTAAATAAGTGGCGTATATCACCTTTGTAATCAGGATAATATTCAAATGCTATTTTTTCGGTTTCAGTGATTTTATTTCCGTCATATGTCCTACAATAAGCCGTTTTTAGCCTGGGTATGTATTTACTTACTCTTTCTTTTATTTTATCCAGTAATCCAAGGAAATCAGTTAATTGCGTTTGATTTCCTTTTTTAATGTCGCTGAGAATTTTATTCAAACGTGCAATTATTTGTTGAGTTTTCTTTTTTTCTCTTTTCTTAGCAAAGCATATATGGAATGGCTTCCAATTTTTGCTTGCAAAGGACGCTTGCCCGACAAAATCGGGTAATTGGAACTGGATATAAAATCCTGCCTTTGTAAAGAATTGAATCAAATTAAATACCTCTGATATGGTTTAAATATTGGTTTTGGTTAATTTCAGAGGTATTTAATCCAAAATAAGCTTTATTATTTGTTTAAAATCGAAAAGTATTTATACATGTTTAAATCAAATTTGAAGTTATAAAACAAATTTGTATAACAAAAAATTAGTTATAGTACTTTATAATTTAAAAATAGCTTCAATTTAGGTTCATTCCCAATCCTCATCTGGATCATCTTTGAAAACCAGTTACAACCTTCATGTCACAGCACGTCGATCACAAAAGTATCCCGCCCCAGGCGGCGGGATTTGCGTGGAATTTATCCTGGTTGTTTATGCTTTAGCTCCTGATCCACTCATCAATCAGTGCAAGCAACTCCTGTGTGGTTATTGAGTTTTCAAATCCGGCAGGTGCTTTGTTGGTTCTCCAGTCCTCTGCGGCGGTTAATACGTCTGTTGTCTCTACCTTATCGGTATCACTGCCAAGTCTTCTATAAAATGTTCCAATATCAAGTGTAATGGTGTTGTCACCCTGTACAACTGCTATCACTCCACTTGTGCTGCTTATAGTTCCTTTAATGTGATATGTCCCCATAGAGGCGTTACCCGGCGCAGTCAGTCTATAGATAACCGTTTTGTTAATTCCTGAACTGGCATTCAACCATATCCACTCGCTGGTGCTACTCTTGAAAGCATCTGCGCCGTCAGAGATCCTTGTCAGGTTCCATCCCGCAGGTATGATTTCCTGAAGGGATAATGCCTGGCTCATATTGCTGCAGATATCAACAGTAACATAGGTTGATTCTCCCTGGCGTAAAGACTCTTTCTCGATCATCCTTACGGCCATAGTAACATTCGCTGGCGGCGTCACAGGCTAATTATTGCCAAAGTCGATACCGGTCAGGTTTTCTCCGCCTGCAATGGTTACATCATATGTTCCATTTGCCGGGAATGTCTGCGTCCAGCCTGGCTGTATGACCTCTGCTACCGTATAGTTGCCCTGTGCCAGATTACTGAATGTATAGCTGCCATTTGCATCTGTGGTCATGGTTGCAGTGCTGCCTCCTGTTGCGGTCATGGTTGCAGTGCTCCCGCCAGTCAGTATGATGCTCCATCCTGCAAGTCCGGGTTCTCCTGTATCCTTTATCGAATTATTGTTCAGGTCGTTGAATTTCATGCCTGAGATGCTGCCGATTAATGACGGCATAGGCAAAGTCGCTGTCAAGATTGCAGGGAATGTTGTGTTTTCATAGCCAGTTTTGGTTACAATTGCAGTTATTGCACCTGCACCTGTAGCTTTCACGTTTATGGCAACTGTGCCTTTTGAATCAGTTGTTCCGGCACCGGTCGCATTACCACCCAGGATGACCGTTGCACCGCTGACGGGAGTGCTATTATAAAGGACTGTAAAGGTCACATTGATTGGTACATTTAGTACTGCTGTGGTTGGGTTTGCTGTCAGGAGAAAGGGACCACTTATGGGGATGGGCGGGGCGCTATAACTGGTTGAGTTATTCCATCCGACATTACCAGCAGCATCACTGGCTGAGACATTCACCGGATGAGTTCCTGCCAATGCAGTGATTATTCCTGACCACGTGAAGGTGTTTCCACCGTGGACAGTTAGTGGAGCACCATTAGCCTCCACGCCAGTTACTCCAACATTGCCTGTGACATTAACTGTTACGAGAATAGCCTGGCCAGTATTGGGAGAGGTTGTATTCAAGGTTACATTATTGATGACAGGCGGTATTGTGCCTTCAGGGATCATATAATCCACTTTGGGATATAATCTCAGGGTATCATTATCCGCGATCCTCAAATTTATTTTCCCCAATAATATCGATTCTGAATTTCTTGCCAGACTTACTAATTTTTCATTTGTAAGCCTTATATTATCAGGGGTCGCTTCTCTTACCTCGAATGAATCAAATACATCCCCTGCCCTTATTTCTTTAGCAGAATCCGGATCAAACAGCCATCCATATTTGAACTGTACCATATCTGAAGTTGGGCCGGAGAATATCCGGTCAACATATATCGTGAATAAGAGTGCATCAGATTCCCCCTGGATGGTCATTGTCTTAATATACACAGCCTTCTGTTTTTCAGCTGTACTATTATCTTCCGGAGCCGAGATTATAAAATCATCGATCACTGTACCGTTCTTTCTTAAACTCAACCAGGCCTGTCTTGGCATTGCTCTTGCATCTATTGCATTGGCCGTCAGCTCATAATCCCCTCCAAGAGACCATGTTTCACCAGTCGTCAGGTTTTTAAAATCATCTTTGCCCATCTCGAAGATAAGATTTCCCAGTTTGTAGGCAACACCTTTTATTGCCACATATTTGTCTCCCTGCCACCCAACAACTTCGTATGATTTCTTTCCATTTACAAGAACACCCTCTTTTTCAAATACCTTGAAATTTACAGATGCTTTTGTTGTATTGTAAAT
>VEPD01000048.1 GCA_012027035.1 Ruminiclostridium sp.
CTATTATACAACTTTTATATTATAAAAAACACATTTAGGACAAATTTCATTAAATATATATATCATATAGGACTAAATACTACAGCCCAAAAACCTCACTGAACTTTCAAAAATGTATTTTTCGCTGTGGTATCAATAGAAAGGAATCCGATTTTAATGGGGAATGTAAAATCGAAGCAGAGGCGTATATTTATAAACTATAGCAGAGAAATAACACGGGAGAGGATGCTCCTTATACTGGTGAAGTTACACCTGGAAGGCAGGGGCGCAGTTGGCAGTTGATGTCCGGAAGCTGAAAGGATCGGGGTGTGAGAATGGGCGAAGGCAATACCGATACATCAGGAAAATATGACATTGGCATTTACGTCAGGGAAAGCAGGGATGAAAACGAAGAGAATTATGATACCATTGAAACACAGAGGGATTTGCTTGTAGATTACGCGGGGAAATTGGATATTGGAAAAGTTCGGGAAATATACCTGGATGATAATGTTTCGGGGTCGGCATTTGACAGAGCCGGACTGGATAAACTGAAGGAGGATGTGGAAAGGGGCAGGATCAACCTGGTTTTATTGAAAGATCTTTCCAGGCTTGGACGTAATAATGCAAAAACGCTGCTTTTTCTGGATTATCTGGAGGAGTATGGAGTAAGGATACTGACCTTTGACGGCAGATATGACAGCCTTAACGATAATGATACCGTTGGAATAGAAACCTGGGCTAACGAGCGGTATATCAGGGATATATCCAGGAAGATAAGGGCAAGCTTGAAATACAAGATAAGCAAAGGCGATTACATAGGTAATGCTCCATTCGGATACAAAAAATCTACGGTGGAGAAAAACAGATTATATGTAGATGAAGAAAATTCGGAAACAGTAAGATTGATTTTCAGATTGTACAGGATGGGTTATGGATATTCCAGTATAGCCCGTATTTTAAACGAGAGAGGCTGCCAGGCGCCGGGGGGCGGCAATGCCTGGAGCAATATCGCGGTCAGAAGGATTACCTGTAACAGAGTATATACAGGAGATACGGTTCAAGGCGTCAGTGAAAAGATCAGCTTCAAAAGCAAAAAAACGCGGCGGCTTCCTGCAGCAAACTGGATAATCACTGCAAATACCCATGAGGCTATCATTTCCAGGGAGGAGTTTTCCGAAGTTCAAAAGCTCAGGGAACTCAGAAAAAAGAGGATGGCTCCTCACAAGGGAAAGCTTCATGTATTCAGGGATATACTTGTGTGCGGTTCATGCGCAAGCCGGATGTATGCAAGAAATAAAAAAAACGGACAGACCTTTTACATTTGCAGCAAGTATTATAAATATGGCCGCAAGGCTTGCTCAAGTCATTTGGTATACGAAAGGGAAATGCTTGATACTGTGATGGCGGAGATAAGAAAACTGGTTCAGGATACAACTGCCGTGAAAGGATTCAGGCAGTTGGCGGATCTGGACGGGATGTTAAAGGATGATCATAATGAAAGACTTTTAAAGCTGGAGACGAATCTGAAGCAAAAATTGAAACAGCAGGAAATATTATATACCGACAGGCTTGAAGAAAGAATCACACAGAATTTGTTTGTAAAAATGAACAGACAGCTTGATGAGCGTATTTCTGTTTTAAGAGGCGAGGTGGAAATACTGGTTTCAAGCCCACAGGTCCGGCATGACGCCGACGCCTTGATTTCAAGGATGCTGGCGGAACTGGAAAAAAGCGGACCTACGAATGAAATGGTAAAATGCCTTGTAAGGAAGATTACGGTATATGATCGCGGAGACCCTTTGGAAGGCTCACTTTTCAGCATACTGAAGCACCAGATGGCAGGGAATGAAAACGGTTTGATTGTTATTGATTTCATAGTATAAAAGCTATAAAATAAAATAAAGGCATTCAAATTTAGTCAAACGCCTACGCCAAAATGAATCCGGCTCCGGCTCACGCAAGCTACGCTTGCGCGCCCCGCTTTCGCGTGGCGTTTGAACAACGTCAGTGGGAGATTGTACTCACC
>VEPD01000388.1 GCA_012027035.1 Ruminiclostridium sp.
ATCTGATTCTGTGATGATTTTTTGTTCGGCAAGGCGATGGAGACGCAGATACTTTGTGTATCTAAGTCGACAGCAACGAAGCCGAACGGAAAATCAGCCGGAATGCATGGTACAGATATTGCCAGACAAGCCCTAAGAGGAGGAATGGAGAAACATGACGGTACATGATTTCATAGTCATATACAATGAAACATTCAAATACATTGAAGAAAAATATGGCGCGGACGAGGTTAAAGACCTCTGGGCGGCCATATCAAGAGAGTGGTGCGGGCATCTCAGGGAGCTTGCCGCATCAAAGGGGCTGGAAGGAATGTATGAATACTGGGGTGGTAATGAAGGTACGCTTGGACGGGAAAAGGCGGAATATGAAGTAAGCCTGAGAGATGGGATACTCTACGGTAAAATGTATGTGTGTCCTTCCGTAGAAGAACTGAGGCAAAGGGGCAGGGAAATTTACCATGGCAGATATTCATATTGTGACCACTGTCTGGATCTTTATGGACCGATTGCAAGTGAATACGGTTTTGATATGTCAATGGATATAGACTATGATGAAAATGGAAGATGCCAAGGCAGCTGCAGGTGGATCATAAAGCCCAAGCATTAATATTCACATATAATGAAATTGAGGTTGATTAATTATGAAAATACTTGAAAGATTTTCTTTAAAAGGGAAAACAGCTCTGGTAACGGGAGGGCGGGTTTGTACGGAAGGCAGATAGTAACAGCCGTGGCGGAGGCCGGAGCGCAGACCTATGTTGCTTCGCGCAATACGGCAGAACTGGAAAAGCTGTCTTCATTAAAACGTAAAGAGGGTTATGATGTTACGGCTTTAAAGGTTGATCTGGGCAGCGAAGATTCCATTTTGGTGTTGAAAGAAGAGATAATGGAAAAAGCAGGGCATATTGACATACTTGTCAACAATGCTGTTTTGCGTCCTATGAAAAGCTGGCATGACGACGCTTCAAAATTTTCCGAAAGTATGAATGTAAACGCCACAGGCTTATTTATTATTACCAGAACTTTTGGAGACATAATGGCAAAACAGGGGAACGGGTCAATAATCAATATAGCTTCCATCCAAGGGATGGTGGGGCCTGATACTTCCTTGTACGAAGGTCTTTCATGGAACAGCCTCATACCTGATTATTTTTTTCATAAAGGAGGTATGATAAATCTGACCAGATTTGTGGCAGGTTATTATGGTAATAAAGGTGTCAGGTGTAACTGCGTAAGTCCCGGAGGCTTTCTGACAGAATACATGGATAAGGTATTTGTAAAGAGATATAGTGAGAGGACATTCCTGGGAAGAATGGCAAATAGTAATGATCTGATGGGGGTAATTGTTTTTCTTGCATCAGATGCGTCAAACTATATTACAGGCGTCAATATTCCTGTTGATGGCGGATATACATCGAAGTGATTCAACATATCATATCATTACAGTATGGCCGAAAATGCCTTGCAATTGGTATTAAGTATGATAAACCCACTATATCCGAAGCATTGGCTGACAACACAACGTTATTTTCTATGGAGGTATGACAATAAAAATGAAAATAAAAATTAATGAGATTATGGAAAAAGGCAAAACTATCACTGCTATTGGAGCATATGATGCATTTTCCGCCCTGATGGTAGAGCAGGCGGGGTTTGATGCAGTATATGTCGGGAGTTATTCCACCGAAGCATCATTTCTGGGAAGGCCGGACCTTGCGCTGATGAGCAGGAATGACCGCCTTTCTGTTGCAAGGAATATTGTCAAGGTGGTCGATATACCTGTAATAGTGGATGCGGAAGAAGGATTCGGTAATGCAATCAATCTGATGGATGCCGTAAAAGATTTTGAAAGCTCCGGGGCAGCCGGCATACATATTGATGATGAAGTTATGCCTTCAAAATGTCCTTTTGTTCCGGGTATTCCATTAAATAATCTTATATCTGTTGATGAGATGTGCGGAAAAATACAGGCTGCGGTTAAAGCCAGAAATGATCCTGACTTCCTTATAATTGCACGATGTGACGCCATAGGGACAATGCAAAGGACGGAATACTACAAAGATGGGATTAATGAAGTGGTCGGAAGGAGCAATGAGTATGCCAGGGCAGGCGCAGATGCGATATTTGTAATGGCATTAAACGAGAATGATTTAGGATATTTCAAAAGAGAAATAAAAGCGCCTCTTGTAGGTGTTTTTGCACCTGCAGAACCTCTGCCGCTTGCAGCCTTCAGAAAAGAAGGGTATTTTATGACTATCGGCTCCATACTGTGCCTGTATGCAGCTGCCAAAGGAATTAAAGATGCATTGAAAGCGTTCAAGGAAACTGAAGACTGGAATGCCATAACAAATACCATGATTGATGACAGGCAATTTTTTGAAATCCTCAAAATATCAGAATATCAAGCTCTTTATGGCAAGTATAAGATTGTCTGATATTGCAAAAAACATGCAATTATGCTATATACATATACATAATTTGAAGAGCATTCCTGCAATAAATGAAAATATACTCTGAAACGTGTTTTGCAACTCCATTTAAATTGAAATGAAAAGATCAAAAATATAAACTTGTAACGGGGGCTAATTATATGATGAAAATAGGCTTTATAGGACTTGGGGAAATAAGTAACGAAAATGTTCTCGGGTATCTTGATTCAAAAGAAGCCGAAATCGTGGCAGTTTGCCGCCGCAACAGGCAGGCGGCGGAAATGTGGCTTGAAAAATGGGGTATAAAAAATGCAAGATATTATTATGATTATGAGGATATGGTTGATAGTGAGAAGCTGGATATTGTTGAAATACTGACGCCGCACCACCTGCACTGTGAACAGGCTGTATATTGTGCGAAGGCCAAAATAAAAGGGATAAGTCTGCAAAAACCAATGGCGAACAGCCTTGCGGAATGCAAGGAAATTATAGATGTATGTAAGGAAAACAATGTTATTTTAAAGGTATATGATAACTTTATTTTTTATCCGGTTTATACAAAAGCAAAGCAGCTTATCAAAGATGGCCTCATAGGCGATCTGATCTCCATAAGGATTAATACTATGGCAGGCCTTAAAGATGGAGCTGATTGGCCCTGGTGCTTCAAACCGGATTCCTGGAGGGCGGATATCGATACGTGCGGGGTAGGACCTCTTGTCGGAGATGATGGATATCATAAGTTTTCACTTGCACGTTGGTTTATGGAAAGGGATATTGAAAAAATCAGTGCATGGATTGACCCTGAGACCTATCTGGATGCTCCGGCTTTTATCAGGGCAAAGTTCAGGCGAAATGCCGGTGATATCCCGAAATATGCACAGATTGACTTTTCATTTTCGCCAAAGATGGCCCTGCCATTTGAGTTCTGGCTTGATGATTTCATTGAAATTGTTGGAGAAAAAGGTATAATGTGGATAAACCAGTGTTCAGCAGCCGGTAACCGTAAAATGTTTGCAGGGAATTTAATGTCAAAAAGCCCGGTTTTCCCACCTATTGCAGTCTATTTAGACGGTAAGGTGACAACATATATGGAAGAAATCAACGATCAGGAACGAAACTGGTCTACATCGTTTATTGCCGGCACCAGGCATTTCATAGATGTCATGGCCAGGGGAGGAGATCCGATGTATACCGGAGAAGAAGGAATGGAAATAACCAGATATGCAATGGCAGCTTACCTTTCTGCACAGGAAGGGAGGGATGTATTTCTTGACGAGCTTACTGTGGAAGCGGAAAAAGGAAAATTGTTCAAAATAAAAGATAATTTTTGCAGGTTTTAAAGGCGTGAAAAACCATCAATCCGATATATATCGCCTTTAAAGGAACCTGGGGATATTA
>VEPD01000335.1 GCA_012027035.1 Ruminiclostridium sp.
AATTAATTATCATAATATTGACATAAAAAAAGACCTGAAGGCCTAATGAAAAGTCTATCTAAATTTTAAGTTCCATTATTTAGGTGATAAACCAGGGAAGTAATAGTTGCAGCTAAAAACGGTTCGCAAAATGAAATATGCTATGAAGTTGCGGATTTGATCTATCATGTAATGGTATTGCTGGTAAAGCAGGGAATGACTCTGGTGGATATATACAGGGAACTGGATAAGAGACGTTAATGACAGGCAGGAGACTGAAGCGGACAGGTAGGATCTGAAACTTTTAGGCAGAGGATATCCATGATATAAATTTATGAAAAACGATGAGATACCAACCAAATGGCAAATAATCGCCAAAAAACCGCCTAAAACAATACAATTTAGGAAAATCACATATTTGATAAAGAATTGAGTATTATAATATATTATTAATGTGATTAGCACTCAACGATGATGAGTGCTAATAAATTGAAAAAATCCTAAGAGGAGGTACACCCTATGAAAATAAAACCATTAGGCGAAAGAGTAGTAATCAAGATGCTGGAATCTGAAGAGACTACCAAGAGCGGAATAGTTCTTCCCGGAACAGCCAAGGAAAAACCGCAGGTTGCCGAGATTGTCGCAGTCGGACCCGGAGGGTATGATGACAAGGGCAGGGAAATCAAGATGGAAGTCAAGGTTGGAAACAAGGTACTTATCAGCAAATATGCCGGAACCGAAGTCAAGATTGATAAAGAGGAATTCACTATCCTCAAGCAGAGCGATATTCTTGCAATAGTTGAGTAATCAAAGGTTTATCACAATTATTAAGTTATTTAAGGAGGCTATAATATGGCAAAGGAAATCAAATTCGGTGAAGAAGCCAGACGGGCTCTTGAGAGTGGTGTAAACCAACTGGCTAATACTGTTAAAATTACACTGGGGCCCAAAGGAAGAAATGTTGTTCTTGATAAAAAATTCGGATCTCCCGTAATCACAAACGACGGTGTTACTATCGCCAAGGAAATCGAGCTGGAAGACAGATTTGAAAACATGGGCGCGCAGTTGGTCAAGGAAGTTGCGACCAAGACCAATGACGTAGCAGGCGACGGTACCACTACCGCTACTTTGCTGGCTCAGGCAATAATAAGAGAAGGTATGAAGAATGTTGCTGCCGGAGCAAACCCCATGATACTTAAGAAAGGCATTTCAAAAGCTGTTGATGCAGCCGTTGAAGGGATAAAGGACATAAGCCAGAAAATCAAAGGCAGAGAAGATATCGCAAGAGTCGCTTCCATTTCTGCAAATGACGATGTTATCGGCAACCTGATCGCAGATGCAATGGAAAAGGTGACTAATGACGGGGTTATCACTGTTGAAGAGTCAAAGACCATGGGCACAAATCTTGAAGTGGTTGAAGGAATGCAGTTTGACAGGGGTTATGTATCAGCTTATATGATCACTGATACTGAAAAGATGGAAGCCATTTTAGATGACCCGTATGTTTTGATTACTGATAAAAAGATAAGTAATATACAGGACATATTGCCGCTTCTCGAGCAGATAGTCCAGGCTGGCAAGAAGCTTGTCATCATAGCTGAAGATGTTGAGGGTGAAGCTCTTGGAACGCTGGTAGTCAACAAGCTGAGAGGCACATTTACCTGTGTAGCCGTTAAAGCGCCAGGCTTCGGTGACAGAAGGAAAGCAATGCTGCAGGATATAGCCGTACTTACCGGTGGTGAAGTTATCACAGAAGAAATTGGTCTCGACCTTAAGGAAACCAAGATTAAACAACTTGGCAAAGCAAGACAGATTAAGGTCCAGAAGGAAAATACCATAATTGTCGACGGCGCAGGCGATCAGAAGGAAATTAAAAAGAGGATCGCTTCCATCAAAGCCCAGATCGAAGAAACCACCTCCGATTTTGATAAGGAAAAACTGCAGGAGAGACTTGCAAAGCTTTCCGGCGGCGTAGCAGTCATCCAGGTAGGAGCTGCAACCGAAACAGAAATGAAGGAAAAGAAACACAGGATAGAGGATGCTCTTGCTGCAACAAAAGCTGCAGTCGAAGAAGGTATCGTATCTGGCGGCGGAACTGCATATATCAATGTTCTTCCGAAGGTTGCAAAGCTTCTTGAATCTACATCCGGCGACGAAAAGACCGGTGTTCAGATTATAATCAAATCCCTTGAAGAGCCCATCAGACAGATTGCTGCGAATGCAGGCCTCGAAGGTTCAGTAATTGTTGATAAGGTTAAGGGCAGCCAGGCCGGTATCGGTTTTGATGCATTGAAGGAAAAATATGTAGATATGATCGAAGCCGGTATTGTCGACCCTGCAAAGGTTACAAGGTCAGCCCTGCAGAATGCTGCTTCCGTTTCAGCAATGGTTCTTACAACTGAAAGCGTTGTAGCAGACAAACCTGAAAAAGAGCCCCCAATGCCTGCAGGCGGCGGAATGCCGGGCGGAATGGGCGGAATGTACTGATTTAGAGGTTGGAAGTTTGAAGTTAGAGGTTGTAATTATAAGAAGGTCCGTTCAAAAAACGGGCCTTTTTTGATAAATTGGTATATTGTTAAGCCAGATTATGTATGATAGAATTTAAATGCGCGAATTCAGTACTAACAAGCTTTTTTATTACAGGAGGGCTTTTATAATGGACGTCTTTATGGAAAAGATCGTTACAAAAAAGAAGGATATCAAGGATAATCTGATCACTGCCGGTATCATTTTAAGTACTATAATAGTCATATTTATTTCTATGAACATACCTATAATCTACCAGATGCAGATAGGGCTTTTTATAGTGGCAGGGCTTATTTACCTGGCATATAGGCTGATTACATCCAGAAATGTTGAATATGAATATGTAGTAACAAACGGTGAGCTTGATATAGACAAGATCATTTCCCGGAGGAAAAGGAAAAGGATATTCAGTTCCAGCTGCAAGGAATTTGATATTGTAGCCAGAGTCAAAAGCAATAGCTTCAGCCAGTCGGTGCAGAGCATAAAAAACCGGATTGACGCCTCCAGTTCCCTGGATTCACCGGATGCGTTTTTTGCGACCCTGAATTACAAAGGAGAAAAAACCCTTGTTATTTTTGAGCCTGATGAAAAGATGCTGAACAATTTTAAGTTCTTCATCGCGAGGAAAGTTTTAATGAACTAAGGGCTTGTCTGGTAATAAATGTGCCATCTGATTCCGTGATGATTTTTTGTTCGGCAAGGCGGATGGAGGCGCAGATACTTTGTGTATCTAAGCCGACA
>VEPD01000420.1 GCA_012027035.1 Ruminiclostridium sp.
GTATATAGTAATCCACTCCTTGTTCATCGCATTTGAATATACATTTTTTGCTATTCCATATATTGCTCTTAACTGTAAATTCCAAAATGAAACAGTCAGCTTCCCTGGCTACCGACGGTCCATCAAGTGAAGAAGTAACATCATTTGCATCCGGCATATGAAAGCCCGAAGGTATAAACAAATCAGCCTTAATGCCGCCTTCCCTTGACACAATGCTTATGAAATAAGGTCTCTTATCATCATATTTTAAATCATATTTATCACAGGATACAAATACGCCATTATTGGTTTTTTCAAGTTTAATCATTTTATCCCCCTAAAATCTTTTATTTGTACAGGTATCACTTAACAATAATCTTAAGCCCTTATCCTGATATAGCCCATCTCTCCGACCTTGATTGATACCTGGACGCCATCGGTCTTGATTGCCAGTCCTTTAATGCGTCCCATAATGTTCCATTGTTTGGTTTCATGCAAATAAGACTCTATCAGATAGTCTTTTTCTTCTTTAAGGTTACAATCCTCCAGGTTGATTATCTTCAGGCTTCCCTTGAAATTTTCAGACCGTGGGTTGAGTATATAAGCTGTTATCCCGCTTTCGTTTTTTTTCAACACAGTAGCCGACTGAACTTCCGGCGCCGCTTCCAGAACTTTTGTATCAACCAGCTGGGATACTATTTGCTTTGCCTCCTTAACCGGGTCGCCGGGGCCAGTCATAATACAAGCACACAAACCTCCATGGACTTCCTGTCCCGGGTAAACCTTATCATCTCTCGTAATGTCGTCTATACGCCACCATCCACGATACTGCCTGCTCATTGAACACCTTACATGCGGAATATTTACAATCCAGCCGGGAAGAACTATGGCTCCGTTTCCGCCATATACGCCACGGGAATCGTAGTAGAACATAAGTCTATCCGGCGGAGCTTCTTTGGCCTCCACCCATGGCAATTCCCTTTCACTATGGTCCATCCACAGCTTCCACGGTTCTCCCGGACATAAGCCTTTTAATTCAATATCCCAGTAATAGGAGTCATAGCAATCCCATTTGTTGCAAGGAATAGCCCATCCTACCGGGACCTTTCCGGCCAGATTAACTTTGCCAACTCTCCTGGTATCCCCAATCGGAGCGTCTATTCTCCCGAATTGCCTTAAATTATACCAATAGATAGCCTTGTCACCAGGACAAAATATGTAGTGATATTCAATTTTTACTATCGGTTCATACTCGGGAGAGAATGCAGTTGTTTGAACCACATGCACAATGCCGTCCAATTCCATGATTCGGAAGCCAACCTTTCGGGTATCGTCTATTTGACGCATTGGAGTGTACAGCTTGACAATGCCGTCCCACCATGGATACTTTTCTATCTTGCCGGAATAATCCATAGTGCCGTCCCATTCTCCTTCCTGTGCTTCTTGAGAATAATACATCTCCTCGCCGATTACGGCTCCCTTTAAATTGCCAACAGCGCCTGATTCCGGCTCAAGGGTCTCAAAATACGGTACCTGCGGATTCATTTTGCTCTTATGTGAACTGATGCCCGGGTAGCTCCCAAGCAATATAACCTGGTAATACTCATTTTCAACTACAAGATCTTCTAATCCATCCATATCAACATCAGTTAATGTATACCAAACTCCGGAGCCCGGATATCCCGCAACAACACCTATCCTTTGTCTCAGCGGTTTCCCGTCAAAACCGCTTGTCTTCCTGATCCGGTTTTCATTTTCTATTTTGTCTATACTCATTACTATACCTCCCAATATACCCCTATTTTATCTTGCACACTCGTTATCATAAGTTACCTGTAATCAGAACACTACTGCTTTACGCCAATCATTCCCTTAAGTTTATTAACAAAATAACAAAAATCCTGCCAGGATATCTCCGGATGGACAAGGTGGTCAAGAGAAGCAATATATTTGCCATACTTAAACATTTCGTTTATTCTTTCCAATTCTCTGTCAATAGCATCCTTTCCCCTGGCAATCTCACGTTTATCAATCCCACCCATTATGCAAAGATCAGGATATTTTCTCCTATAGTCAACGATATCGCACCCTGCAGCAACCTCAAACGGCATTATGGTATTTATTCCACATTCCATATATAAAGGGACGAGCTCCGAACAATCCCCATCCGTATCCAATGAAAAAACAGATATGTCATTTTTTTCAGCAAATTTCTTTATCTTTATATAATCAGGCATCATAAACTCACGGACCATTTTAGGCGAGATCAATGAACCATCCTTTCCCGACATATCTTCCCACATGTGAATGCAGTCCACCTTTACATCCTTGCACACCTTTTCATATATGGCAATCCAAAAATCCGTGAGATAATCCATCATGTCATGTATAAGCTCAGGCTGTTCATAGAAAGAAACAAGAAGTTCTTCGACTCCCATCATATCTCTAAGAGTTCCGAAAAGTCCATATGGCCATGTGCCCAGCTGAACAACTTTATCTCCCTTATTATATTTCTCTGTGAGTTCTTCCCAATTATCAGGAAACCTTCCGGGGCTGTCCGGATTAAGCCTCTTTTTTAGTTCCTTCCAATCAGAAGGCGTTTTTACCGGGTAATCAATAAAGCGAGGTATTGATGTCCCATGTTTTCTTATTTCCTTTAAAATACCGGACCTATCCCTTACAATAAGGCTATCATCCCTTTCTTCAACCTGCATATATCCAAAATCAGGACAATAACCCAGATTAACATTTACAACTGCTATTCCGGCGTCAAAACCGAAATCCTCATGCCACTCCCTGTCTTGAGGCAAGCCTTCATTCTTCCATCTCTCAATTGTTTCACCCCATGGACCGAAATAGAAAAAAAAAGGCAGCCTGTCAATTTTCTTTCCCAAAACCGTATTTAATATTCTCTCCCTGCTATTCATCTGGTCTCCCGTTTAACGTAGTCCCAAATATATGAGTATGGTTGGAGTTCCTCAGGAACTGCAACCATACTCACTTCAATTATAATTACTTTACTTGCCGGTATTTACTTCTTAACATATTTCATATTCTCTTTGTTTATAAAATCAGTCCTCTTCTGTCCTCCACCGTCAAGCCATTTCTGTACCATTTCATCGAAAGCGCTGATTGGTTTCGACCCGAGAATAATAGCGTCAATGTACTCCTGGGGAATTGTTTTTACCGGCATATATTCATTTTCTAATTCAGCCGGCTTCTGAGCTATATCGAGGTTAGTATAAAAATTTTGAATGTTAAATACATCCGGATATTTTGCTTGTTCAGATACACACCATTCATTCTCTTTTCGCTGATCAGCACTTATAAGCTTATTGCTTAATGGTTTCACTACGTCTCCGGTGTTTAATATAAATCCGAACAAAAACATGCCTATCTGATTTTTTGCTTCATCAGTAGTATATTTTTGGTCCGTCACCGTAGGTCCTTTTACAGGGTCTAAAGTATAATGCACGTCTTTTATGCCATACGAAACAGTTAAGTATGTCTCCTCATCAAAACTTCTGTCTTCTACCATTTTAAGAAATTTTGCCACTTTTACAGGATCAGATGCCATTTCTTTGGAGAATACTGTTGCACTCTGATTATTATAAGGAGAACCGCCAGGCCATGCGCTTCTTCCGCTCGGCCCCTTGACCCACGGAGCAAAAACTACCTCGGCATCCGGTTTTGCCGCTTTTGCCAGAGTGTAATAGCCTTCGTATGTCATATACGGATTACCAAAACTGGCATGACCCCATGCAAAAGACAAATTCGTACCTGACATAAACTTTTTAGTCAAATCAGCATAAGCGCCGGTAATCCATTCAGGATCTATATATCCCTTTTTGTACCAGTCCGCCAATAAAGCAACCGCTTCCTTTGTCTCCGGCATTATACTGGAATAAACGATCTTGCCGTCTTTGTAAATCCACGTGTCGGGCCTATAGCCAAAAGCGCCGTATATATCAGTAAAACTCTGGCTATAAGCATCTTTACCCCTGGCACTCAACATATAGGAATCCGGGCTTTTAGCTTTTAATCTTTTTCCTATTTCTTCCATATCGGCGATAGTTTTCGGTACATCATTTATACCCAATTCTTTTACCAGATCCATACGCCAAACTCTTCCGTATACTCCTGTATCAAAACTCAACCCTCCGACCCACGGGGAAGGTATTCCATAGTTTTTACCGTCAATAGTAGTTGCAAAATAAGTATCATACTTATAATCTGCTGAAATTTTTGCCAAAGCGTCATAAAGTAAAGGCGCATTTTTCTGAATATCCTCTTTTTTCAGTTCACCAAGCGCATTCTGATCATATAATGATTTTACAGTAAAGTTATCCTGCCCTGCATACATAACATCCGGCATTTCGTTCGCTGCAATCAACAGACCAACCTTTACAGCCCTCTGATCACTTGGTATTCTGACAATTTTAAACTTTACCTTATACTTTTGTTCCAGCCACAACCCTATCACTGAATCATCTGCTACGCCAAAATCGCGTTGGTCAGTTGTAGCTATACTTATTTCCGGTATTACTTCAGGCAATGCCTCCGTTGTCACCTGCGCCGTTGTTGTTGATCCCTGTTCGGCTTTCTTCGTCCCACATCCGATAAATGCTGCACTCATTAATAAAACAAGCACCAGGATAAGGGCAAGACTTCTGTTTTTTAACATTTTTCCCACTCCTTTAATATTTTTTTATGTTATGAGAACTTTGTCCTCTAAACACCTTAACCCTTCAAGGAACCTATCATAATTCCTTTTACAAAATATTTCTGCAAAAATGGGTAGCTTACAAGTATGGGGAATGTCGTGAATAAAAAAATTGCAGCTTTGATCCCTTCAGTTGAAACTGATTTTCTTGCAGAAGGATCTGTAATTTGTTTATAAATATCATCACCATTTTGAGACAATATATTATAAGTACTTGCTGTTAAAATATTTCTTAAAACAATCTGTAATACCTGCTTACCAGGGTCGCTTATATATATCAGGCAGTTCACCCATGCGTTCCAATTAGCTACAAGATTCCATAACAGAACTGTGGCAAGGACCGGAAGCGAAAGCGGCAGTATGATTTTCCACATGACTGTTATATCACTTGCACCATCAATTTTTGCACTCTCTTGCAGGCTGTCGGGTATAGTCATAAAAAAATTTCTCATAATTAACGTGTTCCAGACACTTATACTGCCGATAATCAATACCCATCTTGTATTAACAAGCCCCAGATCACGCATCAAAAGGAAATAAGGTATAAGACCTCCACTGAAGAACATTGTAAATATAAGAAAGAAAGTCCAAAAATTTCTATCCGGCATATCCTTTCTCGATAGCGGATATGCATATGTAGCGCTTAAAAACATTGAATAAACACTGGCAAGCGCGGTAACAAAAACTGAATTATAAAATGAATTCCACATAAGCTTTGAAAGTAAAACCTTTTGCCAGTTAACAAAGTAGAGCTTTTCAGGAATTAACCTGAAACCTTTACTTAGTATCTCCGCTTCTGCGCTGAAGGAATTTACTACTATCTGGTATATAGGATAAATTATGGTTATACAAAAAACCATAAAAAATGTCAGATTTAATATATTAAAAATCTTTTCTCCCATACTATTTCTCATTTTCATGCTTTTACCCGTCTTTATGTAATTACCTGTCTTTATACCAACACCTATTTTCATATCGATACCTCAATATCTAAAATCTTTACCACAAGGTGTACTCACTCACATAACTTGCAATCTTATTTGAAATATATAACAATATTATGCCGATCGTTGTATTTATAAGCCCGATAGCTGTCCCGAAACTATACTGATAGCTGCCTAATCCGATCCTGAAAATATATACCGAAAGTACATCTCCTACCCTTAGCGTCTGGCTGTTAACAAGATTGAATATCTGTTCAAAATCCCCTCCGTTTAAAAATCCGGATAAACTGAATATCAAACCTATAGATATCATTGGATATATCGCAGGAATAGTCACATAAATTGCCTGCCTTATTCTTCCGGCGCCATCTACTATGGCTGCGTCATATAATTCAGGATTCGCACTTGCTATCATAGCCAGATATATTATGGATCCCCACCCTATACTTTTCCACAAAGATGAAAGCACGATAATATGACGAAAGTATTCAGGTTTTATAAGAAAAAATACGGTTTCTCCTGTGAAGAAATATAAAATTTTATTTATAATACCATGCGTAGGCGATAAAACATCAGTTACAATAGCCGAAACCGCAACCCATGACAAAAAATTAGGTAAATAAGATATCGTTTGAATTCTTCTCCTGATACCGGTAAGCTTTATTTCATTTAGTAACAAAGCAAACAATATCGTTGCCGGAAACGATACGACAAACCCATATACACCAATAATTAAACTATTCATAACAGAATTTCTTACACCTTCAAGTTTGAACACATCAATAAAATATTTAAATCCATACATTCCCGCCCATTTGCTCCCGAAAATACCATCTCCCAGCTTGTAATCCTTAAAAGCAATTATTATTCCATACATCGGATAATAAGAAAATAAGAGAAGAGCAATTATCCCTGGTATCATCAATATAAGCAAGTATTTAAATTTCCGGTACATTCTGATTTTATGATTTATCGTTTTTTTTAGACTAACGACCCCAGTCATCAACTAACCCCCTCGAAATTATAACTTGTACAACTAATTATTTTAGATTAATTGCATTGGATTAATTATATTGTATCAAATAGTGAACAAAAAGAAATAAACAAATTCCAGAAATCAATTCTATTCTTTCCGCATAAATATCCAAATTGTTAAGGGTTTAAATGTCTTCTTTTATTATTGCGGTATTCAATAGGTGTGATTCCCGTCTCGCGCTTGAATATTTTGTAAAAATAATTGATATTATTGTACCCAATAGAGTGTGTTATATTGGATATGTCGATTTCCGTATCTTCCAGCATGCTTCGGGATTCTTTAATTCTTATATGATTTATATATTCTATAAAATTCATTCCTATCTCCTTTTTAAATAAAGCCGAGCAGTATTTGGCACTGATTCCATATTTCCTCGAAACTATATCTAAAGTAAGATCCTGGTTATAATTCTTATCCAGATCTCTTCTTATTAGCTGAATAATTGACTTGGAATCAAATCCGACAGGAATACCCTTTTCTATTATATCAGTCAATAATTTTATAAACATTTCAATAAACTCATCATTTTTATTAAATCTCCGGATAACTTCTCCCGATATTATTTCACTCCTGACAAATTCTACAAGTTCCACTTCCATTCTTGTTGAGAATTTAACAATTTCATTCATTACCTGACTGTATAATAGCTTTATCTCATCCTTTGACAGCACTGCCAGATAATCCGGTGAAAAAATTTGTTCAATTATCTCTTTTGCGCAAATCTTAATTTTCTTAAAGTCATTCTGTTCCAGACAGGCTGCCAGTGAGTGTATCAACTGATTTATCCTGATGTTTTTTATTTTGTTGATTTTATTATAAAAATAAATGCGTCCGTATCCGTATTTATACCTTTGGTTTAATGCAAGTGTTGCTTGTCTATACATTAAAGCAAAGTTTTTAATATCTTCCACAAAATCACTTTTTCCAATTGTAATGCTAATCTTCTCTATCTCTGTAATTGACCTGTGCAGATTAATAAGAAGTTTATCAAAGGTTTCATACATACAGGTTTTATCATCTCCACTGTAAATAATAAGAAACTCGGTATTATCTTCATAATTTTCACAAATATATATTGAGCTTTCTTTTTTTATAATATCTATAGTTTTTTGTTTTATCAAATCCCTGTTTTTTTTATAATTTTCATATCCTTTATAACAATCTATTTCCATCGTATCTATGTGAACAATAGCCATTAAAAAAAGATTATGCTTCAATTCTTCATTTTTCCATAATTCGTTTACATTTATTGTATCTGTTCCCTGACTGAACAAGACATAATTTATTATCTGTTCCATATTATAAAATCGATTTTTACAAATAGAACCCTGCTTCTTAGTAAAAATATCATCATGCCGGTTTTTATTTTCGATATTTATAATAACCCTGTTTATTGCCGTAATGAAGACCTCATCATCAATTGGCTTTAAAATATAATCCGTTACCCCGAGAAGTATCGCTTCCCTGGCAAATTCAAATTCCGCATAACCGCTAATAATAATAAACTCAACAGCAGGGTAATTTTCCCGGACTTTTCTTATTAATTCAATACCGCCCATTATTGGCATCTTTATGTCGGCAATTATAAAATCGGGTTCTCTTTTGGAAATTAATTTCAATGCCTCAAGACCGTTTCTTGCTTCACCCAGTATTTCTATATCAATATTGTTATTATTAAATTTAGAAATAATTCCTTTTCTGACCAATACCTCATCATCGACTATAATTACCTTGTATAACATAATGCTTCACCTCGTGCTTCAATAGCCGGTATTTTTAAAATTACATCAGTCCCTTTTCCTTCTTTACTGAAAATCTCAAGTCCATATTGACTTCCGTATGAATATACGATTCTGGAATTAACATTTTTTAGCCCGATACTGTCGCTTTTTACATCCGTCCCTTTTATTGACGGCTGCCGTATATTTTCATTTAATTTAACCAGCTTCTCATTTTCAATTCCAATTCCATTATCCTGTATTTCTATATATACTACCTCTCCACATCTTTTTCCTATGATTTTTAAAGCGCCCCCTTCTTTCATACAATATAAGCCATGAATAATGGAATTCTCTGCTATGGGTTGTAAAATAAACTTGATAGTTAACAGTGAAAATATATCTTCATCTATTTCATATATAACTGAAAAAGTATTTTCACAGCGTATTTGCTCAATGGCAATGTAATCTTTCAAGTGCTGGAATTCATCTCCTATAGAAACATACTCGCGTTGTTCCCTGCTTATACTATAACGGAACATCCTTCCCAGTTTTACAGTAATCGCACTTATTTCCTTACTTCCACATATGGACGCAAGTGAATTAATGGACTCGAGGATATTGTACAGAAAATGCGGATTGATTTGCTGTTGTAAGGCATTCAATTCAGCCTCTTTTTTCAATACTTCACTTTCAATTAACTGATTAATCAATTTATTTATTTTATCGATCATCAGATTAAATGAATTTCCAAGAAGACCAATTTCGTCATTTGAATGTATATTAATCAAAACATTGAAATCTCCGTATTCCACGCGCCTCATCAGCAAAATCAGTTTTCTGATGGGCACGGTAATCCTGGATGATAAAAAAAAGGAAACAAAAAACATAGCCAGAATTAAATAGCCGGTCATTGATATTGTAACCATGCCAGCCTCAAATAATGGTCGTTGAAGTCTGGATTTCGAAACGAATGATATCGTTTTCCAACCTGTTTTAATTGATACATTAACTTTAACCAGATACTCCTGATTATCAACATAAATAAAAGATGAATCATTTTTAGAATTTATTAGTTCTTTATACTGCTCTTTCTTAATATCAAAGAATTTATCTTCATTTGTGCCGGAACCATAAACCATATTTCCTTCAGCATCTACTATGATTAAAAATTTTAATGAATCGTTATTGATGTCTGCAAGTATGTCCTTAAAATAATCCAGAGTCGAACTCATTAGCATTACTGCATTCCCGCCATCTTTTTCGCCCTGTACCTTCAAAGCAAGTCCAAACCCATTAAATGTTTTCCCCATAATTGGCAATGAAAATTCGTTCAGCAATACCAGACGCGTGGGTGAAGAAATCACTTTTTGATACCACGGCTGAGCCTTTATACCGTATTGGGAGTAATATGAAATATTGGCTTGTTTATTTGTAGAGACCAGCTTATCTGTAATTTCCGAATAAATATAGATATCATTGTATTTTCTAATACCCATTAGCAGATCCATCTGATCAGATAAATCTTTCTCCAGAGAGTATTTATCATATGCGTTTAAAAATCTGCCGTTAATGACCATCTTTAATGATGTTTCGGCGCTTAAACCAAGCAGTGTCTTCTTCATTTCCTCAACATTGGTATCAATA
Source organism: Ruminiclostridium sp. (assembly GCA_012027035.1). GTDB lineage: Bacteria > Bacillota > Clostridia > Acetivibrionales > DTU013 > MnB-11. The sequence goes on from VEPD01000420.1 coordinate 10,048, forward strand.
TAATTGTTTATTGTCTTAGTAAGAATATCCAGATAATTGTTGGTCTCGTTCCTTATGTACTTCTCTACTCCGGTGTAAATCAAATAGCTTAATAGCATCATTAAAACTAAACTCATTGTAGAAAATAGAAGGAACGTCTTGCGGTGTAATCCAAATGTGATATGTTCAAATATAAAATAAAGCTTACTGAAAAGTTTTCCATACTTATTCATAACTAATCCCTCATCATCATTTTATACTTAACCTGTAAGAAAAAAAACAAAATTTATTATAGTATAATAATTCGTCTTTATTAACATAAATCCTTCATCATATAATAGAAGATTTTTAATAATTGAGCAGGAAATTGTTACATATAATTATATAGCTGCACTAAAAAAATAGAAAACTGCAGATTGGACTCTACAGTTTTAAATACTTGCATGCGTTCATTATGGCTGCGATATATTAAACTGCAACGGCTGCCGGCTCAAGAAAAGAGGCAAGCAGCTTACCTTCATGCTTCAGATAAGTGCCGGTTATAATCTTTCCACTAAATCATTTCACTTTCACTTGCTTCAAAGCTTCAATCTGTTCAGGGGATTTAAGCGTGAAGGACATGATTACCGCACCGATGGCAAAAACGGAAGCAATTGTGAATACAGGTAAAAATCCCAGGCGGCTGGCGGCAAGGCCGGCAAAATAATAGAGTAATGCAAAAGGAAAGGTTATCACACTGTTTATCACCAGGTAAATAGTACGGTCTTCTTCAGTTGTTACATCTATAATATAGTTTAAGAATCCGAGCCATGAACCCATATATAACCCCGACATGAAAGCTATAAGCCACAACAGCAGAAAATGAACCCCCAACGGCTTCAGGGCAATAAATGCAAGTGCCATGCCATTAATTCCGAAACCGATTATTTGTGAAATCATAACCGCATATTTGTTTCCCAGATAGTGGCTTATATTCCCCCATAGAATACCTCCGGCCAGTGTTCCTGCAATCTGTACATATATCAGGGTAGACACCTCGGATGTTCCAAGGTTGAAAGTGTCTTTACAGAATAATATGAGCAAGGGTACCAGCATTCCGTTAAAAAAGGAAATCACCTGTACTATATTGATATTGACAAATTCCTTGTTTTTGAATAGATATCCTGGCAGACGCCGTAAACGTCCAATCAGAGTTTCGTATTTACAATCTGTTTTTCTTGCAAAGTCCCTGACCGACATCATGGAAATGGCGGATAAAAGCGCAATAAAACCGCCACAACCAAATAAAACCGAATACTTGACTGCGGATGACAGTTGAGTATTATCAAGGGTGATTTTGATAATAAATCCGGCTGCAAGCCCCCCTATCCCCCCAAAAAGCAGCTGGTAGCCCAAAAGCCTGCCTCTCCGCTCGAAAGGGATTGTACGGCCGAAAACATCCCACCATGGTATACTTATTATCCCTTCTCCTGTATAAAAAGCGCAGTATAAAACGAGGAAAATCAGCACTGTCAAATATGGATTTAAACCAGCGAGCAATACCGGGATCATCAACAGAGGAAGAGATCGGAAAAATAACATGACAAGCGCCGTAAAACGGGGAACATTCCTTATTTTATAAGCATAAATGCCTACAAGCAGTTGGGGCAAAAAAGTAAAGAACATCTTCAAAGTGCTGGCCAGACCTGCCAGCTGCAAATTCCCCGTATACGCATAAACAAAAATAGGGATAACGGTGTTCGCATCCAGAAATGCAAGGGCTGAGAAAATCAATGAACCTTCAACTGTCATAAAGATAAAATTACGTTTACTTACACGCTGCTCATACATTAAGACTCCTTCTGGTTCTATACTTCAACCGCAATAGTTGCTGGTTCCGGAGAAGAAGCAAGCAGGTTGCCTTCATACTTCAGATAAGTACCGGTTTTCATAAAAGCCCGTATAGGTATACCGTATTTATTAAACGTAATGCAAAAAAGTTCGGCATCCGCTTTTATACCGGTCAATCCGCCTCCATCCTTCATTACATCCATGTTAAGGCCTATAATATCCACCTCATGATTTCGGTCCACCCGGATTCCTACCCAGTTTTCCGCCTCCATTTTTTCAATCTTCGGGGCATTTCCATTCTTACCAAAAGGATATAGAATAGTAAGAAATTTCTGCTGATTCATATTATGTACAGGGGTTATTTCCATGTAGTCGCCGCTTTCCAATTCTTTCTGCTTTTCTTCTGTGCTTTTACTGGTAGTGAGGTCTTCATTATATGTCTTATACCCCTGGCGTATTTTCATATTGTATTCTGACGGTTCTATAATTTTAACCAACAGGTTGGCTCTCTCATTTTTTATAAAATAGCCTTTGGTCTTCCGTATCATTTCACCATCGTAATGAAGCAGCCATTGATATGGCTTATCCGTTTGCTTATTCAACCAATCAATAATAACATAGTACTCTCTTCCGACAAACAACACACCGCGTAAAAACTGGCTCAACCGTCCTTCGTAAGGCGCCGCAGCATCACCAAGCACAAAGCTTAATTCAGGCTGGCTTATCTCATCAACCAATTTACCATCCAGACGCTTAATCTGTCCCTCGTCACCGACCAATATCGTATTATGTGCCCGTGTTGTTTGATAGTACTCACTTTGTTCAGGCATTTCATATCCGCAACAGCCAGAATCAATAAGAAGCATTTTGTCCCGGCTGTAGAGTACAAAGGACCCGGCATCAGGATGCGCATGGCCTCCCGTAGAACCACACCTGAAAGCCAGCATACTGCTTTCATGGCCCCAACCGTTGCGCATCACTGCACAGCCCATGCCCGGATAGATCTTCATCGTTTGAACTTTCTCCGGTTCACAGGGACTGATATCGGGGTCATACCACAGGAAGTCAAATACCGGGATAGTCTCATACTTGAAAATCGCATTTTCATTGAAGTTATTTTGGCAGTTATGAAGGAACCACTGCATACCGGGATGTTTAAGCCTTCGTGCCAGATACGCCGTCACACCCGGTATAGTAGCAGCGCCTGCGCGGGAATCTCCAAAATTGACAGCTCTCATTCTGTCCCCCTGACGGAAACTTCCATTGAGGATGAACTCCGCTACCTTTTTCATTGTCTCCAAAGGCAGTATCTCCTCTCCTGTCTGCCTGCGGTATGACTCAGCAAATCTGATAGAGTTCAATAACACCTCATCCATATAATTCAACCCTTCCCACGATGCTCCTTCCGAATCAAAATTCGATGGATAGTATGTTCCGGGTTTCCAGCCACACATTAGATCTTTTCTAATATCGGGAACTGCCGCCCCCTCAAAGCTAAAAAACCAATCTGACGCCTCCTTGCAAAGTCCGGCAAAACGTGCGGCAAGCGGGTGCTCTCCATATATTGACATAGCTGCCTCTCCTGCAGGAGCAATACAATTCTGCCATCAGTTGCCCCATGGCTTTATGTGTGAAACAAGCGGAAGTCGGGTATAAGGGTCTGCCCAGTCCTGGACAAGGGGCAAAATCCCCTTGTAGAGCATGCAAGTCCTCAAGCGGTGGCGCTCAGCCTCATTCATATAATTGAATAACCAGTCATATCCCAGACATGCACATTGACAGAGAAATCCCGTCTCCAAAGTTCCCCGCCATGGCAGCCGGTAATCCGTTCCAAAAAACCGCAGACTTGTCCAAAAATCGAAGTCACATAATGTCATAAGTATGTCTGTTGCCTTCCGCGCATGAGACTCATTTCCATCCATAAGCCAGGAAAGGCTCAAGCAGGATACTGCTCTGACACAACTTGTCGCTATAGCACCCAGGTTTAGTTGATTATCAGAGCCCGTATCCCACTCCCACCGGCTTGATTCCCGTGGTAATTCCATTGCCATTCCTATCCTGGTTTCTTCTTTGATTCTTATCCATGCAGCTCGGGCGATATCATCGGCATTTCTTTTGTCCCTTAGATTCTCCAAATCGCCCTTACTAAAAAACAACCTGGGGTGTTCCTTCGGTGTCCATGCCCTTGTTTCCATAAATAATTCCTCTTCCCTTTTATTATAATAATAACACTCCACATTTTTTGAAAATTCTTTTCGCATTTCTATGGAAAATATTATGTATATCTTCATCGCCAATACGTGCGAAAACTATGGCGCCAGCCGCATAGTGGGGGCTGTACCAGGGAAGATCCGTTCCAAATAGTATTTTTTCGGAACCTGCCTCTTCAACCATCTTTTCAATAATGCCATTGACTCCAATACCAAAATCCCTTTCCGGGCACCATTTTAATTCAATACCCTCATGTGTGGCATACACTGCCGTCAATTCCAGATATACATTATTAAATAGTCTGGCTGTTTCTATTGAGGTCTCCCACTCTCCGTATCCGGAATGCCCCATAATAAAAGTAACA
>VEPD01000326.1 GCA_012027035.1 Ruminiclostridium sp.
ATTACAAGGTTTTTTTGACGATGGTATAATATCACAACATATATTTGAGCCGGATAACAGGTCACAGGGAGAAATGAAGCCGAAGATCGGTTATGTTTGCAATCCGAAGCGCAGGGATGCGTGGTTTTCCGCGGTCCGTGACAGGTGCATGGAATTTATGGAAATATTCAACTATAGCCGCTATGCCGAAAAATAAAAGGACGCCATACATATGTAGTCGGAAATGCCGGAAAACGGGTTAAAAAGCTGCTTGGTGAAAGGAATGAAAAAAGGCTGGAGCAGGAAAAGATGAATCGAATGACGAATATAATAAGGAATTTTGAAAAAACCCTATGAGATTAAACGGTGAATGAGGAAAAGTTGCAGTGATTTTACCGGAAAATCTATTAAAATGGATGGTGAAGCAGGAATTGGAAATTCATCATAAGGAACAGCAAAGCGGCAAAGAATCTTCCGCACAGAGCCACACAACAAGCTCCGGCCTTCTTTATGCGGGCGTGGGAAGCGAATCGATCGCACCCGGCTGGAAGACGGTCCTCCCTTACGGAAAGAAAACAGAGACTGATATTTTTTACAATAGGGATATTTATGTAAAAGCGCTTGTTTTCAGGGTTGGGGAACTTGAAGCAGCTTTCGTGGAAGCAGATGTGATCGGGGTGGTGTTTGAGGAGGCTCAGCGCATTAAGGCTCGAATCACACAGGAATCAGGTATTCCAATGGAAAATATCATTCTCGGGGCGGTTCACAATCATTCCTACCCGCGTTTAAAAGGGCCGGATGTTCTTGATTTTGTAGCGGAACAATGCGCCCGGGCAGTCAAGAATGCGAGAGGCGGAATGTTCCCGGCAATGATAGGCTCTATGAAACGGACAATGCCGGAAAACCTCAGCATCAACCGAAGTTGGGCTTGCGGACAGGTAAATTCCGATTTATACGTGATACGCATTGATGACTCTGCCGGGTTTACCCGTGCAGTGCTTTTCAATTGTGGGATCCATCCCACCTGTTTTACTACTTCCTGGGGGGACGATAAAACCGGTATGATTGGGCCGGAATGGCCTGAATATGTACGCAGGCAGGTTTCCTTCCATCTCCGGTCCCACTATGACTACGACCGTCATAATGCAGGGATGCCGCATACGGACATATTTACCATGTTTACGCTGGGTGCGGCAGGAGATCAGCAGGCTTCCCTGTGGCTGGATGAAACAGACGGACATAAAATGCCGGTACTGCGTGCTTTTGTCGGTACGATTGCCGGTGAAGTCCTGAACATGGTAGATTGGATTATAACAAAGCCCACAGTGGAAATGGCATTTAGATGGAAGAGATTATGGATGGATATGCTATCCCGTGACTATGTGCGCGGGGAAAGGGAAACCCTTGTCCAGCTTCTGAGCATCAATGATACGGCACTGATCTCGATTCCGGGAGAACTGACATACAACCTTGGACAGGAATTGGTGCATATTTCACCTTATAAATTTACTATTCCTGTGACTTGCGCAAACGACTACCTGCCGGGATATATCGTTTCCGAAGGAGAATCCAGGGAAGCAGTCACTTATGAATCAAAGGACTGGTGCCATCAACCTGAGCTGGGTACGATCATCATAGATGCAGCAGCAAGCCTGTTGAATCAAAATCAACGCCCGCTTTCCGCCGCCGGCGAACCAAAAAATCCGGAGTTTGGTTCCATTGGCGGCGTACTGAGTTGTAAGTCCAAATACAGGCTTGTTGCCGGTGTTATGAACAAAATCGAACAGCCCTCACCCAATCCGCCCTTTTGGGGCAAACGTACGGAGGTTGGGCAGGATGAGCGTTTTTTCATTGACCGGTTGCTGCCCGGTACAAAATATCTCTATGTGATAGAGGTCTCAGATGACTATAGCGGCCAGGCCAATCAGGATAAGACGACCATTTTCTACGGAATGCCTGTACAAGTGCTTCCGGGAAAGATGACAGAGGTTGATTTAGAGTTTCCGTCCGGTTTATATCACACCGGTTTGAAATCCATTGGAATAGAAACGGTATCGGTCGGAGTAAAAAACAGAATCACAGGGCAAGTTTATACCGCTGGATATCTGAGAGAAGACGAGAGCCTTGAAGCGCGGCTTTATTATGCCGGGACAGCCCGTTACCTGAGTGTTTCGGGGAGTCTGCGAAAGACTGCATATCCGGATGACGTGATAGCAACCGGTATGGTAGACAGGGAAGGAAGGTTCGAATTTAATCATGTTGCACCCGGGGCATATGTCGTGGGCTGCTGGCTGGATGTAAATAAAAATAGCCTGGTTGAACCGGGGGTGGATATCATATCTCCCTTTTCAAAGCCTGTCATTGTGGAATGATGGGTAATGAATCTGCATGGATGATCCGATATATAACCTTTAATACAAATGAGGCGGTGGATGGAAAAATGCATATGAATGCAGAATATTGGCGCGAGTTGGCGTTAAAAGACTTGATCCCTTATTGGTACCGGTATGTTAGAGATAAGGAGTACGGCGGATTTTACCCCAACCTGTCCCGTGATTGGCGGCCGTTTCCCCCTTGGGATAAATATCCGGCAATGATCAGCCGCCAGGTTTTTGGTTTTTCAACGGCGTACCTTCTTTCCGGTGAAGACAGTTATCTTGATGCTGCCCGGGACGGGGTAGACTATCTGCTGGAACACGCATGGGACAAGGAATACGGGGGCTGGTACGACATGTTGTCCCGGACGGGGGAGCCAAAGGAGACAACAAAAAGCATTCCGTTGCAGCTTTATACAAACGTCGGTCTGACGATGTATTTCTTTACAACAGGGGATATACGGATCATGCCATACATAGATGAATCCATCAGGATACAGCAAACTTGCGGCCATGATAAAGAATATGGGGGATATTACCAATCGTTGAACAGGGATTTAAGTGTTCTGGATGACGGCAAAAACAAGCATGCCCATTATGGATATGTAGGTTCGCTTTTACTCAATTTATGGCTGGCAACCCGGGATCCGGAAATCCTGAAATGGGAGTGCCATTTAACCGATCTGACATTGGAACGGATGATGGATCAGGAATACGGATGGATCAACGGGTACTGCAACCGCTATGACCGCCAATGGAAGCTCACTCCGTTTACAGTCAATGGAGCGGAAATCATTCCCATAGGCGCCCAGCTGACTGCCGCACTTTCATTCCTGCGCCTTTACCATCAGTCCGGCAATACTGCATATCTGGAACAGGGAAAAGCGCTCAGCGACAGGATCAACCGCTACGGATGGGATTCTGGACGCGGAGTATGGATAGACCTGGTGGAGAAGGCATATCCCCACCGTCCGGCAGCATCCTGCATGGTGTCCAACTGGATCCAGATTTACGGCTGTTTCCTGCAGCTTCAGCTTTATCATCTGACGAAGGACAGGCAATATCTTGAACGTTTTATAAAGAGCGAGGCTTTCTGGGACAAATACCTCAGGGACAAAGAATATGGAAGTGTTTTTTCCAACGTGTCGCCGGACGGGATTCTGGACGGAGACGGAAGGAAAGCAGAGCCCTGGCGCACTTCCTACCATGAAATGGAGCATACCCTGCTGAATTATCTCTATTTGAATGTTTATATAAACAGACAGCCGGCTTCACTGCATTTCAGGATGGATTGTTCCGATACCTCAAAGAAGCGCTTTGTTTCTCTGGCAGACGATCCTTCGGTGCAAATTACCGGCGTAAAGGTGAACGGACAATCCTGGACGGGGTTTGATGCCAGGGAGCGCTCCATCATCCTGCCTGCAGGAAAAGATATCAAAGTGAAAGTTATTTTCGGGATGGATGGGGCATAAGGAAAAAATGGATTACTTTTTATTAGTATGTTTGATTTTGATCAATGCCAGCATATGGCCTGTTAACCGCTGGGTTTTACGCAATGGCGGCAGAAGCGTACCGCTTGGGCTCTGTATTTCTTTCTCGGGAGTCTTGACGAGCTTAATACTGGCGGCAGTCTTGAAATATAAGATTTTTTCTCCTGTGGCGTCAGGACTTGGCGTTGTTACGGGCATCGCTTTATCTGTCGGCTTCTGCGTTGTCATACTGCGATGCCTGAAAATCGGTCCTGCCGGACCGACAACAGTAATGAACAATTTGGGGGCATTGTGGCCGATCATCATTGAAATGGTTTTTTTCTCTGACCGGAAGATGCCGTTGCTGTTTTATTTCGGGTTACTGATCACATTTTTATCCATGATCCTGTTGTCTGTAAATAAGGATCCGGATTCGGAGATCAGCCGCGAGTGGGTGATACTTATCATCATCGGCTGGCTTTTTTCAGGCGCTTCCATGTCGAGCCAGTTTTTATCTACCCGGTACGCTCCCGGTGATTTTTTTGCGTTTACAATCAGTTGTTATTTCGTGGCAACGATGATTCTGCTGGTAATACAATTGGTGAACAGGAATGCATTACCCAAAAAAAAGGAGATTATCGCTGGAGCATATACAGGTACGATTTCATCAATATCAATTCCCATTACTTATTATCTTCTGAATAAAATATCGGCCTCGGTTATATATCCCGTAACGATTGTAGCACCGGCAGTACTTATTTTACTGATTTCCTTTTTGTTTCTGAAGGAAAAACTGGGAATGAAAGGATGGACAGCCAGCCTTATGGGGATAACCGGTATATTGGTTCTGACCATAATCAAGTAAATGGATTAAGGGCTTGTCTGGTAATAAATGTGCCATCTGATTCCGTGATGATTTTTTGTCCGGCAAGGCGGATGGAGGCGCAGATACTTTGTGTATCTAAGCCGACAACAACGAAGCCGAACGGAAAATCAGCCGGAATGCTTGGTACAGTTATTGCTG
>VEPD01000151.1 GCA_012027035.1 Ruminiclostridium sp.
GGTATGTACATACTTCATTTTACGCAATTCCTTCAACACTGATGAAAAGGCCTGGCCAGTTTCAGCTAAATACTCCCGCAGCTTGTTCTGCATGCAAGAACGTAATATCAGTGTAAAGAAGGCAACGAACATCTTTCCTTCGGTTGTCTCATCGCTGTGGCAGTGAAGACGTTTCATATCCAACTCATTTTTCAGGTCGTCGAAGGATTTTTCTACAACATCCCGCTGACGGTAGGTCATGAGGACTTCAAGCGACGACGCCTCGAAATCCGTCTCGACAATGATGAAAAAGCCAAGACGGGATATGATGGCGTTGATTTTTTCGTTGTCACGTATAAAACCAAGTCCGCCATCCTTCGTACGGTTGATCTTGAAATACCGGTCATAATGCAGACTTCTTGCAGGCGGCTCGGACATTTCACTCAACGCACGTTCACACCGTTCAAGATCGTCAAATAATAGCTCCTCTTCCGCTGCGGCTTTGGCCGGATTGTAGTAGATATGCGCCTTGATGCGCATACCGAAGTCTTCCCGTATCACAGCCTTGACATAAGGAAGGTTCTTGCCTAGCCTGCATTCGGAACGATTGACAATCTGGCTGCGGTGCTTATCGATCAGTTCCTTGGCAAACAAGCTTGAATTCGGCACACTGATTATAAACCGGCTGCCTGCTTCAGTCATGAAGCGCAGATTGTCCCCCGTGAAAAATCCTCTGTCCAGCACATATTTCGTTCCTTTGCACCCTATTAGTTCGTTGTCACGGAGTATGTATTCCAGATGTGTCTTGTCCGGCACACTTCCGGGATACACACAGTAGTAGAGTGGAAGCATGCTTTGCTGGCCGTAGTACATTGCAAAATTTAGCTGCGGCAAGCTTTCCTTGTCCCTGTTGTAACCCCATTCCAACGCCTCAATCCCCTTCGCATAGGAGGATACGGAAGTAACATCATATGCTATGTATTCGGACGGATCCTTTGCATAAATCCATGTCCTGAAAAAATCCATCCTGCTTTTATGGTCGATCGTCTGGAAGATGCGGCTAATATCGGCTGAACCAAGTTTGATGTTTCCGTGCGGATATACTTCGTCATACCAATCTTCGTAATAGGACATTATGTTGCCTTCGCATAGCATGTATTCTGCAAGTGCAATGATTCGGTCGGCATGCTCCGGGAAGTTTTTCCTCATAATCTCAACCAGCCCCAGTTCCTTCAGCAACCCGTCTACTGCATAGGTAATCCCGCAACTTTTGATAGAATCTATTTCTGGTTGCCTGTGCTGCCTGTTCGATGAGTTGTAAATTTCGTAATAATTCTTGTTGGGAATAAGCATACCGGTTTCTTCATCAATTTTACCAATGGAAATCCTGTCGTTTGTCGGCTTGCCCTTTTCGTTCCTGTAAATGCGGGTAATATAGTATGCATAGATTGTATCCTTGTTTTTGTACTTGATAATTCCTCGCTGTGGCAGCGGTACTTTCTTTTCTTTATCCAACGCCATTTTGATCAACCTCACATTTACACGTATAGTATAATTATACTATACAACAATGCAATAGTCAAGGTCTTTTATGAAAAAAAGTGCCTTTTTATCCGGCTTTCATGCTTGTATTTTATAAAAACGTGGGAGTTTAGGTTGTATGGTATAAAAATTGCGGGAGTTTAGGTTATAAAAAGTAAAAGACCCACAGAACATTAATTCTGTGGGTCATGGAGGCGCCACCCAGATTCGGACTGGGGGTAAAGGTTTACAGACTTAAGCTGCAAAATCCTGTAGGGCGCTATTCTCAACGGCTTTAGACCATATCCATTTGTAAAATATTACTTCAGTATTACAATAGAAATCCATGACTTCCATTTAAAGTTTATGCTGTTTTTGAGAGAACGTCAAGAGGGTGATTATAAAATAAATAAAACGAACTCGCTAATTTTCATATTGATGATAATTAACGAGTCATTTTGTTTGTATGGAACTTTTATTATTTTAAAAAAATCTTAATAAAGATTTTAGGCATTTTCTTTAATATAAAATTCCTTAATAAAGATTTCAGGCATTTTCTTTATTATAAAAATTCTTATTAAAGATTTTCGTCATTCTCATTTTCGCTTTGAACAATGATTTCAAAATATTTGAATAAAGAATAAATTCTATTCCTACTAAATCCAGTAATTTCTTTTAAAATATCCTTTTCTACCAAACCTCTTATGGAACTGTCAACAGTTGGTGCAGTGAGCCCGGTAATTTCTTTTAACTGCTTACTACCAAGTATTGGGTTGTCATAGAAAGCCTCCAACACCTTCATTGTATTTTCCGGTCTTCCTTTAATATCCAAAACCTCTTTGTTGAGTTGATTTACAAGACCAACCACCTTTTTAAATTTAGATTTTGCCGTTTTTGCAGTATATATGGAGGCAGTCAGGAAAAATTTGATCCAGTGCCGCAAATCATTTCTTGTCCTTACTCGATCCAATGCCTCATAATATGCGTTTCTATTCTTTTCAAAGTAATCAGAAATATAAAAGCAGGGCTTGTCTAAAACTCCGTTGCTCAATAGATATAAGGGAATGATCAATCTGCCTATCCTACCGTTGCCATCCAGAAATGGATGTATGGTTTCAAATTGATAATGCAGAAGCGCAATTTTAATTAAATGCGGTACCTTAATTTCATTGTTATTTATAAATTTTTCAAAATCAGACATCAAATCAGGCATATCAATAATGTTTGGTGGAACATAGAGTGCATCCGATGGTTTAGTCCCACCAATCCAATTTTGACTTCTTCTAAATTCTCCAGGAGTTTTATGTTTCCCTCTGACCCCTTGTAGCAATCTTTCATGGATTTCACAAATTAGGCGATTGCATAATGGAAAATCATCCTTAACTATTCTATTAATCCCATAATTCAGTGCAATGATATAATTATGAACTTCCTCATGATCATCTCTTTTCTCAGGAGCTATGTCTTCAATTTGCAGTAAATCTTCTTCAATACTGGTTTTTGTACCCTCAATTTTGCTTGATTTGTTTGCCTCGGTCTTAATATGCATTTTGATATAAACATCAATATTGGGAATAAGGTCTGAAAATGAATTCAATCCGCCCAATTCCCTGCTTGCTTCTTCCAGCAATGTGTTGATTTCGGTATCTTCCCACTCCCAGGAATTATTTATGTACGTGGGCTTAAAGGTTTTATAATCATCATGGTTAATATATATACCTGATTTGAATTTTTCCATCCTCATGCAAATCCTGCTCCTTCTTAAGGTATAATTATAAACCTTTTTTCAATAAATTAGAACTTTATTTTTTTCTTCTTTGACTGCTTTTCAAGCCAGCCCGGCAGCTCATCTGCAATAATTCTGTACTTACCGCCAATTTTTACTGATGGAAAGTCACGGCTCATAACCAATATATATGCGGTTTTCTCTGATACGTCAAGGTAACTGCATAATTCCTTAACATTGATTAACTTCGGTAAAGTATCTATTAAAGTCTCCATTTTTTCTCCCACCTTATGTTTTTTCTTTACTTTAATTCCTTAACCAGTTTACAGAGAATCCTTCCAAGGCGTTCTGATACAGTGCTAACTCCCTTGTTAAGCTCCTTTGCAATTTCGGCAACTTGCATTTTATATTCAAAGCGATAAATAATAATTTGTAGTTCAACGGGCTTTAGTGCTTTGAGTACACTCAACAGCTTTTCATTTCCTATTGTGTCCATAAAGTCCATAAGCACCTCAAAAGCTCCGTATTCATAATCTGTATCCAACTGTGTACACTCCTTTATTACTGTTTTCTCACCCATAGCATCACTTTTTGCATCAAATAATATACAAAATGTGCAATAGTCTGACTACAGATTATACTTATTCGCGGGGGTTACTTCAACATTTTTCTCATGACAAGATTATCTGCAGTCTCGGCGTATACCATAAATCCGCTTTTCCTGAACATCCCAGCAGGCCCCATACAATCTTTTGCTTCATTAAAGGATTCTTTTCTCGGATATGCTTCAACAAAATCAAACCCGTCCTTAACAGCATCTTGACAGACCCGTTCTAATAGCAGTTTTGAAACGCCTTTTCTTCTCATTTCAAGAGCAATCGTAAAACAGAATACAGATTTTACCTTAATGTCCGAAGATGATTCCTCTGTAGGCACAGAACCCATGAATCTCCGCCAACAAAAGCATTTCAGGCATTTTGACTTTGTATTGGTATTGCACCATCCCACAACCTTATCATCCAAGTAAGCAAGATAGCCTTGTATGTTATTAGTTTTTATACACTGGATTGCATAATCCCTTCTTTTCTCCAGTGATGTTGTAATAAACTCTTTGCCTTCGTAATCATCACTGCACCACCACACGCAATAGCATTTACATTCGTCATCATCTGGTCTTTCTGAATGCGGTGTTATATCAAAGAAGCGTATATAATCATCTGTAAGTTCAGGTGTCAGTTTGCGAATTTCTATATCCATTTGAACCTCCGCTAATATAATGCAATTAATTTAATGACATATTACTATATACCCATTCCTCTAATGACTTTTTGCTGAAAATATAATGACCGCCTACTTGAGTGAAAGGTATTCCTTTTAGTTTACCATTTTCAATATCTTGAATAAATTCATCTTGATTATAACCGAGCATAGCTCCTGCTTCATATGGCATTAAAATATCTCTATCTGCATTATAAGAACTGCTCATTGTCAAAGAACCATTTAAAATACCATTTAATTGTTTACTCCCATTGATGGATTTAGATAAAATAAGAGAACTTATTATCATTGAAGCTCCTAAAAATAACATGCCGATAAACGTTAAATATTTTCTCATAAATAATATTGTCCCCCATCTGTATGAATAAAGAATATAACATAATATAAAACTATTCTGCACTAATAATATCAATTATTTTCCATATGGTCAAACAAATGTTATGTAGCCTATTGAATTATGCCCATGTTTAAAATAGACAACACATGAGCTAATACATGATTGATTATATAAAACAATGTGAGCAAAATAATATTGTAACCCTTTTCAAAGAAAAAGAGCCGAAGGGCTCTCATAAAAAGTGCTTTATTCGTTATCTTTGGACAAATACTATTTCATAAAGTACTATTTCTTCTGCTGTTAGTTGGATAATCTTCCGCTGTTCAAAGCTCTTTACTGTATTCTCAGGTTTTGTCATTGGGTCATTCTTCAACATCTGCTCCGTTATCATGTCCAGCCTACTGTTAGCTTCCTCGTTTACCCTGTGCATTGTCGGGAGTAGTTCGCCTTCCGATAATAGAAGACTGTAACGGTTTGGATGGTTGTCCCTTAAGTAGTTCATTGCCATCTGCCCGTATTTACCGAGAGGCTTCTCGTCCGCTGTTCTGTAGATTGAGATTTGAATCTTAAGTAGACACGGGCGTTCCCGCCCATGCCCCTCGACAGAACCGTACTTACCCTACTAAGGTATACGGCTCTTCACATCATATTCTTCACCTATAAAATAAGCTTATCTTCATTGTCGGCTCAATGATTGGAAAAGTTTTCAGTAAGCCTTTGAAGAATGTATCAATCGAGTAACTTCTCTTTTGGCTTCTCCTATTCAGCCATTTGAATAACGTCCATTTGGCTTCGTTTACGAAACTTTTCACACTCTTTGTGTTGTCGGTTACACCAAAATATTGGTAATGTCCCCTCAATTTCTGATTAAGTTTCTTAATCAGATTGCCCACTGGCAATGTCCGATTTTCTTTTATCCATTCCTTTATTGCCTTTACCTTACTTCGAAATTTCTTCCTGCTTGTTTTGACCTTGCAACGAAAGAACCTGTTGTCGCCATTCTCACTACAATAGAATGTAAATCCGAGGAAATCAAAGGTTTCTGGTTTTCCATCTCCTCTCATTTCCCTGTTGTGCTTCGCAAATCTACCGAATTCCAATATCTTGGTTTTATCCAAAGCTAATTCAAGTCCAAATTTCTTGAATCTTTCTATCAAACTCCTGTAGAAAGCTTCCGCCTCCCATTTGTTTTGAAAGCAACAGACAAAATCATCACAATACCTTATTAGATATGCCTGACCTTGACTTTGCCGTTCTACTACTACATTGAACCAGCTATCCAACACATAATGCAAATATATATTTGCAAGTATTGGTGAGGCTCCATTTCCCTGTGGAGTACCCTGCTCACTGTCGATATATTTACCATCTTCCATGATACCAGCTTTCAGGAACTTTTCAATAATTTCAATAAACTTCTTGTCAGCTATATCATGCTCGAGGAATTTGATAAGCCACTTATGGTCTACATTGTCAAAGAAGCCCTTAATATCAGCCTCCACAATATAGCTTACCTTCCGGTATTGCACCATTTCAATGACTTCCCTTATAGCCTGGTGACAGTTCCTGTTGGGTCTGAATCCAAAGGAGTCGTCGTAGAATTTCGGTTCATAAACCATTGTTAATATCTGCGCTATAACGTTTTCTACCAATTTATCTTCATAACACGATATTCCCAGCGGTCTCTTTTTGTTGCTTCCATCTTTGGGGATGTACACCCTCCTTATAGGTTCAGGCTTGTAGCTCCCGCTAATCATCCGTTCTACCAGATGCTCCACGTTTGCTTCCAGATGGATTGCATAATCTTCCTTTGCCACTCCATCAATCCCTTTGGCTTTCTTTCCATCCATTTCCTTATGGCTGGCTATCAGCGTATTCTTATTGATGTATGAAGCCAGATTTTGAACCTTCCCATCAAGTTTCGCCTTTTCTATATTGAATTGTATTCCAAGTAACCCATTAATCAAATCTTCAGCTCTCCAGTCTGTAAATTAATCGCTTACTTGAAGCTATGCTGTGCCAGCCCCTTCCCTCCGCCTGCTTTCACAGGTTTCTCCGGTATTATTAGCTGGTCGGACTTCCTATAATGCATTTGCTCATCTTGTTCGTTCCCTCCCTTGATTTTGCATACTGGTTTCCCAGACACCATAGGACCTCAACTGTTCCGTTAATATATTTATCATCAGACTCGCCAAGTTCTCAGACCCCGGAAGAGTGTTGTAAATCTCACCAAAGCTATTTACTTCATATTGCCTGCTGCCACTAAGAGAGCATCGGCCTCTCCAACTAGATAATAATATCGGGGCTCAATCACTTTACTTCCATTTCGGCTCGTCTGCTCCCCGCCCTACGCTTAAGCCTAATGTTACCATTTTGGCTCCAAGGAACTGGGTACAGGCCACTGGTTAGGTTTTACCTGATAGGTTTTCCCTACAATATATTAACAGCTTACTAATGGAATTGGAATCTCTTCCTCTTCCAAGAGGAAACGTTGAGCTTTCGCTCGCTGTTTCACAGCTCGCACCTCAGGAATCATTATACCATCATTCACAATATAGCTTATTTCTTGCGCTTCTTTCATGATTAATGATCCCCCATTTCTTTCAATCTCTCGAAATACTGTGTCAGTGCTTTTTCAATAACCTCTTCAATTTCAGCCTGCTTCTGCCCAGATGAAAAGAACTTTGATACAAGCTTGGGCTTAAGCTTTATTGTAGCAGGTTTATCAGTCTTTTTCATTTTATTATATTCACCTTTCAAAATAGAATAAATTTTTTCGCCGGTTAAACTACCTGATTCTGAAACCGTACGCAAGGTTTCAGCCTTTGTCATGTCGATTTTGAAATTGTTTGATTCCATTGTTTCCAATACCATAAGCTGTTCATCTTGTTTTAGGTAAGACAAACTTACAGCAGGGTAAAGCCCTATCTTTTCATCATCAACCATATCCAAAAGGTTAGTAATAAGATTATTCAGCCGGATATATCTCTGAATATTGGCTCTGCTCATTTTGTTTTTATCAGCAACTTTTTCAACACTTTTCCCTTGGTGCTCTAATAGAGCACCTGCGCCAAATCCATTGTCATCACTTGACTCTCCGGTATTTTCTACTTCTTTTATTAGCTCCTGTTTCTGCTTTGCTTCCTTGCATGCCTCTAACTGCATTTTAAGGGATTTTGCCAGTTCACTGGGGAGCATATCAGCTACTGAACGCTGCATAAAATTCGTATCTGTAACAATTATCTTAGCTTCTGCATCGCTCAAGCCCTCTTTCACAATTGCCGGTACTTTTTTCAGACCTGCAATCTTAGCAGCATTTACTCTGTTATGCCCTGAAAGGATTTCATATATATTGTCGCCTTTAACTCTGACTATAATAGGAGTAATAATGCCATTTTCCCTTATGCTCTCTGCCATATCATCGAGCTTTTTCCCTTCATAAAGCTTGAAGGGATGATTTTCAAAAGCTACAAGCCTTGAAAGCTCAATCTCATTCCGTTCATTACTCTCAATCTTACCTGTGGAATTATCCGCACCAAATAAATCATCAAAGTTTTCAAGCTTTCTTACTTTTTTATCACTCATATTCCATCATACTCCTTTGCAAAGCTCTTATAGGCTGTGGCAACCTTGCCGTCAGGATCGTATTCCACAATACTCTTATAATTTAGTGTAGCTTCACCCACCTTGACCGAAACGGGGATTTTACTCTCAAATATCCTGATATGTTCACCATATGCTTCAGTAATAAGGGTCATTATCTCCTTTGATAATCTTGTCCTCTCATTGAACATCGTAATCAGGATGCCATCAATCTCAATGGCAGGATTGATACGCTTCTTAACCCTTGCAATTGTTTTCAACAGTAACTCCAACCCTTTTGCAGAAAGATATTGAGGGGTAGCTGGAACAAGTACACTATCGCATGCTGCAAGAGCATTAATAGTCAACATACCAAGAGAAGGCATACAGTCGATAATAATTATTTCATAAAACAGCTTTAGTTCTTCAAGCACTGACTTTAATATGATCTCCCTGCTCATTACATTGACCAGGTTGACTTCCATAGCTGAAAGCTCAATACTACAAGGTATAAGATCAAGATTGCCAAAAGATTTAATATATTCACTCCTGTCAGGCAATTCCTTTTCTTCAATAACCGCTGTCATCAAATGGTATATTGTTGCTTTAAGTTCATCAGGCCTGCATAACATGAATATAAGTATTGTAAGTGGTTCTTGCATCGGCATGACCCAGTAGTTCTCCTACTGTTTTTACATCGGCATTCCTTTTAAACAGCAAGCTTGCAAAGGTATGTCTGGTAGCATGTAAGCCTTTATGCTTCAAACCTGCATTCTCCAGCATATAATCAAAAGTATTTTGAAAATTTCGAGGTCTCACCGGTTTACCATCCTTGGTTGATATAATATAGTTTCTGGATGTCTTCTTTAATATGGCAAGAGCAGTAATAGCCTTTTGTGAAAGTGGGATAACTCTGTCACTATTTTTAGTTTTTAGGGTGTCCTGTTCAAGTAATGTGTAGTTTTTCCCCTCACCTGTTCTATTTTTTACAAGTCCAATATTCTTCCTTATCAATAACTTTTTTTCATTTTCATCAAAGTCTTCCCATTTTAATGCCAGAGCCTCTCCCATCCGCATCCCTGTATATATCATCAATATTACTCCCCATCCATTTTTATATCTCAATTCGCCATTGCTGAACTGGGAATCAGCTATATGAGTGAGTATCTTCAATTCATCTTCAGTAAAAATTTCAATTTCTTTAGTCTCGAACTCAGATTTACTCGGCATTGTTACTGTTTCCATTGGATTAAATCTCAAATCGCGTCTGGTAACCGCATATTTGAAACAAGCGTTCAGAGCATCATACATCTTCTTGATGCTCGAATGAGAATATGTTTTTACCCTTTTATTGATTAACTGAGTTTGAATAATTGTGTCCGTGATCATGTTTGTTTTAAATTGACCCACTACAGGAATTATGTGATTGTTGATTGTGCTTTCCAATCTGTCGAACGACATAGCTTTCAGTTCATTTACTTTGACGCTGTATAACCAATTTGTTATATAAGTCTTAAATTCTGGCATATCATCGTCGGTATATCCTGATTTTGTCAGTTCCCGATAATCTGCCAGCTTTTCTGCAACCTCTTTACGGCTTTTACCATAAAAGGCCTTTACTTTAGGTTTACCATCCTCTTTTATTCCCAACTGAATTCTTGCCGTCCATGTACCGTCTACTCTTTTAGAAATGTTACCCTCTCCTGCTGATCTCCTACTCATAAATGCGCACCTCTTTCAAACTTACATCCAGAATGTCTTGCTGGATAGTTTTTTAGTAAGTCGCGATTTCCGTATTACTTCCGTCCTAAACTCCCGCAATTTTTATACCATACAACCCTAAAAGCTTGAAAAAATGGGCTTTAGCCAAAAATAAAGCTTGAATTTTTCACGAATGTATAGTATAATTATACTATAC
>VEPD01000365.1 GCA_012027035.1 Ruminiclostridium sp.
ATTGCAGCGAGACAGGACATTACAGCCTGCCCATGACGAAACCTGATGCAGAGATTTGCAGTCATGTCCGCCCATCACCCAGTTAGTTCGCATTCTTTACATTTAACGTATCGTCGTCTCTTCCGTTGCCTGGGCTTCCCCTGCTGCCGCGCTCTCATTAACCGGGGTTACTGATTCCACGCCGGATTCCGATTTATCAAATATATCTTTAAGGATGGCTATGTCAACTCTTCTGTTCTGTGCCCTGTTTTCCTCCGTATCGTTGGGCTTTTTGGGTCTGTATTCTCCATATCCGGTGGCGGACAAATTTTTCGGGCTAATACCCACATTGTTGACTAAAATTCTCCAAACGCTGTTTGCGCGGGCTGTTGAAAGCTCTTGATTGTCAGGAAACCGCGACGTGCTTATGGGAACATTGTCGGTATGGCCTTCAACCCTTATCTGTTTTCCGGGAACTGCCAGCAGCACCTTCCCTATCTTTTCGATTGTCAGCCTGGAATCGGGCTCCAGGTCAGCGCTGCCGCTTTTGAACAATACTTTTTCCTCTATGGAAATAACAATGCCTCTTTCTTCTACTGTAACATCAACATTACCGGATAAGCCTTCCTTATTGATAACCTCAGAGATATTCTCCCTGATCTCCTCCATCTGCTGCTCTTCCATTTGCGCTTCAACAACAGGCGAAGGATTTTGCCCCTCGATGTTGATTAATGCAGGAGCGCCCCCGGCGTCTCCGATCACCTGGTTGGTAGAGGCGTCGCCAAAAGCAGCCCTTAATGAGGCTGCCACTGTCTGGTATCTGGCTATGTCGATCTTGCTCATGGTATACAAAAGGATGAAAAGGATAAGCAGAAGATTCATAAGATCTGCATACGTAAGCAGCCAACGTTCGGCATTATCCTTTACCGTCTTTACCTTGGACATGGACTAACCCTCCGCCTCTACATTGGCTTCTTTCTTGCCCTTACTCTTGCCGCTTAATTTTTCCAGAAGAGTGAGGTTAAGCTTTTCCTTGATTATTCTCGGATTTTCACCGGCTTGTATGGAAAGGAGGCCTTCAATAATCAAATCGTTTGTCATTTTCTCACCTTCCGCCTTTACTTTTATTCTCCCTGCAAAAGGCAGGAAGACCAGGTTTGCAAAGCCTACGCCAAAAAGTGTGGCAAGAAAAGCGACTGCTATTTTTTCACCGAGGCCGCTGGGATCCGCATCCATGCTTCCAAGAACATGGACCATACCCATAACGGTTCCCAGAACGCCCATCGTGGGTGAAAAGCCGCCTGCCGCTTCGAATATCTTGGCAACCGACTCGTGTATGCTTTCGTGCAACTGCGTTTCCCTTATGAGAATATCCTTGATTACCTCTGTCTCTATTCCATCGACAACAAGTGCAAGGCCTTTTTTAACAAGCTCGTTTTCGTTGTTCTGGGCATCCTGCTCCAAGCTCAGCAAGCCGTCTTTTCTGGCTTTCTCGGATAATTCCGCCAGCTGGTTGATTATACCGACAGGGTCGTTCTTTTGGTTAAAAAACAGGTTTTTCATGGCGACGGGCAGCTTCATAAGCTCCGGCATGGGAAAGGACAGAATAGTTGCGCCTGCAGTTCCGCCCAATACAATTATGAATGGAGACACCTCGGCTATCAAGTTAGCCGGATTACCACCTTCCAGTATATATCCCAGGAGAATTGCCCCCATACCCATGATAATGCCTATAATCGTTCCAATATCCATACAACCACTCCTACGCAAAAAATAACGGTTTTTGTTTAAAAGACTGTCATTTTGATTTTTTTATATTGAATTATCAAAACCACTATGGTAATATTAATGCTGTGTAAATTTGCAAAGGTGCATTTCATCTGTTTTAGCGCCCATTGCTCAATTTGATTATCGGCATAAGTTATCTGGTACTTTAATGATTTTTAGGCTTTAAGAGGTAGGAAATTTTGTTTAAAAACAAACTTGCGAGTTTTATGGTAAAGAGAGTATTTATATGTTTTATACTATTATCTGTTATAGATATGGTATTATTGGAGTTTAGATGGCATGTACTGGCCGGATTGATTTTGGGAAGCTTTTTCGGAGTACTGAAATTTGGCGGCTATGCCTGGATTTTTGAAAAGATCGTCTCAACCATTGTGAATCCGGCTCAGAAAACTAGTTCAGCCAAAATAGGATTGTTTGGTTTTCTTGTAAATCAGCTTTTGGTTTTTCCGCTTTTGCTTGCAGCATATTTTCTAAATAAATGGTTTTTTGCAGGAATTGTAACCGGGGTATTGTTAGTGCCTTTTGTGATTATGTTGAATTCTATGACAGAGGCATTGAAAATTACCCGTAACAATTTTGAGTAGGAGGGTGTTGCGTTCTGGAATCTCTTAATGTATTTGAAGCGAACAATATCTTTACCATCCCTGTTTTCGGCTATAACATCCCCATATCCGACAGTATAATCATGATGTGGCTTATAATGGCGGTCATAATAATTCTGGCATACATATTTACCCGGAATCTTAAAAAAATACCGGAGGGAAAACAGAACATCGTTGAATTGATAGTGGATGCCGTCAATAACATTGTAAAGGGAAATATCCATCATCACTGGAGAGACTTTGCGCCATATTTCGGCACTATTCTGCTGTTTCTTGTATTTGCAAATACCGTTTCATTATTCAGCCTCCTTCCCACTGCCCATGAGCTCTATGAAATAACGGGAATGGAGTTCTTTAAGGGTCTGCCGGAATTTGCCATCCAGCCGCCTACCAAGGATTACAATGTGACGCTGGCCATGGCTCTCATGTCTGTATCGTTGGTGCTTTTATCGAGCATCAGATACAAGGGCGTCAAAGGCTGGCTAAAAGGCTTTCTGCGCCCGACGCCCGCAATGCTTCCTTTTAATATCCTGGATTACGGCACAAGGACTTTATCTCTTTCTCTCCGTCTATTCGGAAACATTCTTGCAGGATACATAATTTTGGAAATGCTTTATTTATCCGCCCCTCCCGCGGCGAAGGTTTTTATCCCTGTGGGCAGTTTCTTTTTCGATATTTTTGATGCATTACTGCAAGCATATATATTTGTATTTCTTTCATCAATATATATAGCCGAAGCTTTAGAATAAGGGGGTGAATTGAATGGATCCAAGTGGATTGATAGCAATAAGCGCAGGCATAGCCATGTTTACGGGAATTGGAGCTGGAATAAGCCTAGGTATAGCATCCTCCAAGGCTGCAGAGGGAGTTTCGAGAAATCCTGAGTCTGCAGGAAAGATATTGTCGACAGCTCTTGTTTTTGCAACGCTTGCCGAAGTAACAGCGATTTTTGGCTTTGTTGTCGCAATTATGCTGATTGGTAAGATTTAACCTGAAGGAAGCCATTTAATAGGGGGAAGCAAAGTTTCCCCCTACAAGGTAAAGTATACGGATGTAATATTTAATTATCTTGACAAAACGACAATAATAAGCCTGAATCACATAAGGCTTATGAAAGGGTTGATATAGGTGCTGGAAAGCCTGAATGCTTTTAAAGTCATAATTGTAGCCCTGAATTTGATCATACTTTATACCGTTCTGAGAAAGCTTTTGTTCAAGAGGGTAACAGATTTCATGGAGAACAGGACAAAGTCAATCAGGGACTCCATTGATAATGCTGAAAAAGCTAAAGCAGAAGCCGGCGAACTTAAGCTTAAGTATGAAAATCAATTGAGTACGGCCAGAGGCAAGGGTGAAGAGATTATAGAAGAGGCGCGTGCAAAGGCGGAAAAGGAATCCGAAAACATCATTGCCGCTGCCAAACAACAATCCGAAAGTATTATTGCCAAAGCCCTGGAAGAGATTGAGCAGGAGCGGCTGCAAATGCTGAAGGATATTCGCAGCCAGGTGGCCGGACTTGCGCTTGCCGCAGCCTCCAAGGTAATTGAGGCAAATATGGATACCGACGCCAACAGAGCGCTGGTAGACAGATTTATTGATGAGGCAGGTGCTGCATAATGTCGCTTGTTGAAAACAGATATGCTGAAGCGTTGATCGACATCGCAGCTGAGAAGGCTTCAATAGACGCTTTCATGAGGGATCTGGGGGCATTTGCAGAAATATATGGCCATGAGCCCGGTTTTAAGGATTTTCTGCTTAATCCGCAAAATGAGACGAGAATAAAAAAGCTCGTGGTGAAAAATGCATTCAATGGCAGGATAGAATCGGACATCATCAGCTTTGTCTCGCTTTTGCTGGACAAAAGCAGAATAAAGTATCTGCCCGGTATTTATGAAGAATTTGTGAAGCTGGCTGATGAAAGGCGCAGCATTTTAAATATAAATATTATTTCTGCTACGCCTCTTGATGAAAGACAGATAGCAACAATAGCAGAGAAGTACAGGAAGCTATACAAGGCAGCCTCAGTCAAGGCACAGGTCAAAATTGCGGCAAATCTCATCGGTGGAGTCAGGGTAGTCATCGGAGACAAGGTGACCGATGCTTCGGTGAAAGGCAGATTGATGGAACTTCAGCAGTTGTTGATGAAATAACGGAATTATTATATGCCCCCAATATGATATGAGGTGAATGCGATGAATCTTAAACCCGAGGAAATCAGCTCGATTATAAAGCAGCAGATTGAGAGCTACACTACAAGGTCAAAAACCGAAGATGTAGGATATGTCCTTCAATCGGGCGATGGTATTGCCAGAATATACGGCCTTGAAGGCTGCATGTACGGCGAGCTTCTGGAGTTTGAAAACGGTACCAACGGAATGGCCCTTAACCTGGAGGAGGACAATGTAGGCTGTGTGCTTTTGGGAAGCGAGACTGAAATAAAAGAAGGCACGTCGGTAAAGAGAACCGGAAGAGCGGTTGATGTGCCGGTTGGCAGCGCGCTGATAGGAAGAGTTGTCAATCCGCTGGGAACCCCCCTTGACGGCAAGGGAGACATAAAGACCACAAAGCGCAGACCTGTAGAATTCCTTGCACCCGGCGTCATAGACAGAAAGTCGGTTAACAGGCCGCTTCAGACAGGTATTATGGCAATTGACGCCATGACCCCGATCGGGAGAGGTCAGAGAGAGCTTATAATCGGCGACAGGGGTACCGGGAAAACAGCCATCGCAATTGATACAATAATCAATCAGAAGGGCAAGGACGTCATCTGCATTTATGTTGCCATAGGGCAAAAAGCCTCCACAGTGGCAGGAATCTACAATACCCTGGAGAAATTCGGCGCAATGGAGTATTCGATAATCGTATCCTCTACAGCCAGTGAAATGTCCACAATCCAATATATAGCGCCCTATGCGGGATGTGCAATGGCGGAGGAATTCATGTACGGCGAAAATAAAGATGTGTTGATAATATATGACGATCTCTCGAAGCACGCCGTCGCATACAGAGCCATGTCGCTTCTTTTAAGGAGGCCGCCGGGCAGGGAGGCTTTCCCCGGAGACGTTTTCTATCTACATTCAAGGCTGCTGGAAAGAGCTGCAAGACTTTCAGACGAAATGGGCGGCGGTTCCATAACCGCATTGCCTATAATTGAGACGCAGGCGGGAGATATTTCCGCATACATCCCTACCAACGTAATATCAATTACAGACGGCCAGATATTCCTGGAGACCGAGCTCTTCTTTTCAGGCCAAAGACCTGCGGTAAATGTCGGCGTTTCTGTTTCCAGGGTCGGCGGCGCAGCCCAGATCAAGGCCATGAAGAAAATTGCGGGCCCCTTGAGGGTTAATCTGGCCCAATACAGGGAATTGGCAGTATTCGCACAGTTCGGCTCGGATCTGGACAAGGCTACGAGAGACAAACTTATTCAGGGCGAACGTCTGTTGGAAACCCTCAAACAGGCCCAGTATTCTCCGATGCCGGTTGAGAATCAGGTAATAACGCTCTACATTGCCAGCAACAAATATCTTATGGATGTACCCGTCGGGGATGTCAAAAAATTTAACAAGGAAATGCTGGCGTATATAAAAGAAAAATACTCTCAAATACCGAAAGCAATTTCCGAGACAGGTGAATTGAAACCGGATATTGAAGAATTGTTAAAGAAGGCTATTGAAGAATTTAAAGCTGCGAAGTGAGAGGTTTAATATTATGGCAACTATGCGCGAAATAAAGCTGAGAATAAAAAGCATAAAGGAAACCAGGCAGATCACAAAAGCCATGAAGCTGATTTCCGCAGCTAAGCTGAAAAAGGCCCGGCAGCAGCTGGAGCAGACCCTGCCCTATTTTAACAAGGTCAAATCCGCCATTGGAGATATACTCATACATAGTGGAACTATTGAGAATGTCTATTTTGATGTAAGAAAAGACAAGGCTGATAAAAAAGTCGGTTTTATTGTTCTTACAGGTGACAAAGGTCTTGCAGGGGGATACAATCATAACATCCTGAAGCTGGCTGAAGAAAAAATAGCCGAGGCGGCAAACCCCTTACTTTTTGTAGCAGGCCATATGGGAAGAAATTATTTCCATAGACGCAATTTCAATATGTATCCGGATTTCGACTATCCGGTTCAAAACCCTACAGTATACCGGGCTAGAGAAATAGCGGAAATAATTCTGGAGCAGTTCAAAAACGGTGAGTTGGATGAAGTCTATCTGATTTATACACTAATGGTATCTACCATTAAGCTGGTGCCCAAAACCATGAAACTGCTTCCTTTGGATCCCGACGCCCTTGCAGCCGATGTAGGTTACGGTGCGATATCTGAAGTGAAGGACGTTAAGATAGATGAAATGTTCACATATGAACCATCGGTAAAAGCAGTTTTTGATGTATTGATTCCCAAATATTTAAAAGGAATCATATATGGTGCGCTGGTTGAGGCGTTTACCAGTGAACAAAGCGCCAGAATGAGCGCAATGGACAATGCAACGTCAAATGCCGATGATATGCTGCAATCTCTGAATCTGTATTATAACAGGGCAAGACAGGCGGCAATAACCCAGGAGATATCGGAAATAGTCGGCGGCGCAGCAGCATTACAGTAAAAAAAGGAGTGAAGTAAATGGCAGAGAACATTGGCCGTATAGTACAGATAATCGGTCCGGTCATAGACGTCCGGTTCGAAAACGGAGAGCTTCCCGGAATCTACAATGCAATAAAAATCGACAATAAGGGAGCAAATATAGTTGCAGAAGTCATGCAGCATCTGGGCAATCAAATGGTCCGCTGCGTATCAATGTCGTCTACGGACGGTCTGATACGCGGAATGAACGCTCTTGACACAGGCAGTCCAATCACGGTTCCTGTGGGAAAGGAAACTCTGGGAAGAGTTTTAAACGTACTGGGAGAGCCTATTGACAAATTCGGGGATGTCAACGCTTCCGAATACTGGCCTATACACAGACCGGCGCCATCATTCGAAGACCAGGCGCCTGTCACTGAAATACTTGAAACCGGAATAAAAGTTGTCGATCTCCTTGCGCCCTACACAAAAGGCGGTAAAATCGGTCTCTTTGGCGGTGCAGGCGTAGGAAAGACAGTTTTGATACAGGAGCTTATCAGAAATATAGCTACAGAGCACGGCGGTTACTCGGTTTTCGCCGGTGTCGGAGAAAGGTCCAGGGAAGGAAACGACCTCTGGCATGATATGAGAGAGTCAGGAGTTATAGAAAAAACATCCCTGGTTTTCGGTCAGATGAATGAACCTCCGGGATCGAGAATGAGGGTGGGACTTACCGGCCTGACCATAGCCGAGTATTTCAGAGATACATTGGGTCAGGACGTACTGCTTTTTATTGATAACATATTCAGGTTCATACAGGCGGGTTCAGAGGTTTCAGCCCTTCTGGGAAGGGTTCCCTCGGCGGTGGGATACCAGCCTACGCTGGCAACCGACGTAGGTATGCTCCAGGAAAGAATCACCTCAACAAAGAAGGGCTCGGTTACATCGGTTCAGGCGATATATGTACCTGCGGATGACCTTACCGCCCCGGCTCCAGCCACCACCTTCGCGCATCTGGACGCCACTACGGTACTTTCAAGGGCTATTGTGGAAGAGGGAATATACCCTGCAGTCGACCCCCTGGATTCCTCATCCAGGATCCTCGATCCCGGAATTGTCGGCGATGAGCATTATAGTGTTGCGCGCCGTGTGC
>VEPD01000322.1 GCA_012027035.1 Ruminiclostridium sp.
AAAATATTAATAAGGGACTGCTAGATATTTTATGCCAAAATGGAATTTTTGTCAAATCCATTACCATAATATGCCCTTATATGGTAATTATGCGCACATGAGTAGAGTATTATACATTTCTAAGGGCAAAAAATAAAAGCAGGTAGTCCACCTGCCTGCTTCTTTAACCTTCTGTTTATCTGTCAATATGCATACGGTCCATTCATTCCGGTCATTGGACTTACGCCACTCATGTTCGGGCCATACATCGCAGGGCTCACACCCCCCATATTCGGGCTGTACATCGCAGGGCTCACGCCGCTCATGTTCGGACTCATTTCATTCATCATAGGACTTGCAGCATTCATCATAGCAGGGCTTACACCACTCATCATCGGGTTCATTGCATTCATCATTCCCTGGCTGTAAAGCATAGGGCACTGCATATTCATGAGATATGGACAGCACATCACCGGTACCTGGGGCATCATGTAGGGCATATTCTGCGCTGGAAGCGTTTCAGACACAGGTATGGGCATATTCTGTGCTGCAGGCATAGTTCCCATTTGAGTCGGTATATTCTGAGTTGCTGGCATTGTTCCCGTTTGTTTTGGCGTATTCTGTGCTGCAGGTAATGTACCCATATTATGGTTATTTTCTTTCATTTTGGGTTCTTCTTTCATAACAAAAACTCCTCCGTACTATGTTAACCTGATCTATATTATCAGTATATGGGTCCCTAAATATTATGTGATAAGTTTTTATGTGAATCATAGCATACAGGGCTTACCGAACCAAAATCTCGGGGGCATCGAGCCCCTCTCGATTTTAGGCAATATATAACGCACAAATACTTCAGTTTTATGAAATTAAAATTTGTGCGTTATATTTCCTTAATGTAACATTTCGCAAAACATAGACCATTATAAGGTTTTGCGAAATATATTGATTCGGCTTCGGCCGAATGCCTCAAATAAAAAAGCTGTGCCGCCCCCTTCCAGGGTAAACACAGCTGTATTTCCTGCGGAATTATCATTCTGTGATTTCCAATATGAAAAATTCATTCAGGATGGCGTTATAATCCAACTTGAACTTTATTTCATTAAGCCCTTCAATAAACCGCGAAAAATCCTTTTCAGGCTTTTCCGTTAATCTTACATCAAGAGTAGCTGTAAGAAATATTTCCCCATCGGCTTTTCCCGTATCTTTATCAAGAATGACTTCTTTAATCTTTATACTTTTTACATTATTCTTCAAAGCGGATGTATAATCTTCCAGTTTTACCCGATCGTTTTGCAATGGAGCGTTATCAAATTCAAGCCGGTAAGCTTCACCATAATCTCCCGCATCAACCGCATCCACCCATTTTTTGATCGGGGCTTCAAATAGGTTTATATCGGCATTTTGTTTCAGAATGTTTATTATATCTATTCTATGTCTGGTCTTTTGAGCCTCCAGGGTTTTATCGTTTTCCAACTGCTGATTTTTCTGGGAAAGCCGTTCACCCTCTTTTTCCAGCTTGGATATATCCGAAAGATATTGATTGATGTCGTTTTCAAGCCGTTTGATGTCCCTGCTTTGCGCATCCATATTGGCGCTGTTGGCAGCAATTGTATTGCCAAGGTTCCTATTCTCATTTATTTTACTCTCCCTGTCCCAGAGTAAATAGTTGAATGCAATGAACAATGCCATTAACAACACAAATACCATAATTAAAACAAGTTTTTTCATATATTCGCCCCCTTCAGGGTTTGTCTGTCAATCGATGTTAAAGAGCCTTTTTGCATTTGCAGTGGTGATTTGGGCAATTTCATCCAATGTCCTGTCTTTTATCTCTGCAATCTTTTTAGCAATAAAGCTTATATAGCCGGAATCGTTTCTTTTGCCCCTGAACGGTTCTGGTGCAAGATACGGGCAATCGGTCTCAATTATCAGTCTGTCGTCGGGTACATATTTTACTACGTCAATCAGCTTTTTTGCATTTTTAAATGTAACCGGACCGCCCACGGAGATATAAAAATTATTGTTCAAAACCTCTCTTGCCATTTCAACGCTGCCGGAAAAACAATGAAGGACGCCGCCGGCTTTTCTAGCATTTTCATTTTTAAGAATGGCAAGGGTATCTTCATGTGCGTCCCTGTCGTGAACTATAATGGGAAGCTTAAGCTCCACCGCCATGCATATTTGCCTGGCAAATGCAATCTTTTGCGCTTCCCGGGGAGTATTGTCATAAAAATAATCAAGCCCTATTTCGCCTATGGCAACTACCTTCGGGAATGCTGTAAAATCAGCCAGGGCAGATATGAAATCATTATCTGCATCAATCACATTGTGCGGATGAATACCCACTGCCGCATAAACAAAATCAAACTGACGGGCAAGGGAGATGTTTTCAATTGCGGAAGCAACATCGGAAGAAGCGGACAGTATGTATTTCACTCCACTGTCATATACTTTTTTCAGCACTTCATTCCTATCGGCGTTATACTGCTCGTCATAATAATGCGCGTGGGAATCGAAAAACATTTTTCACCCCTTATAATGTGCGGGGACACACCTTACCGAGCAAGAAGTATTCCTTTTGCGTTAAGGAATGTCCCCGTTTGATTATAATTATATAATACAAGCCGTTAATCAACAAGGGATACCCGTCATTTTACTCTTGCTCCGCTTTCCATGAAACCGTCCAGGGTTGCAAGCACAAGGCTGCGGTCATCCGACGCCGCCAGTATCATACCCTGTGATTCTATTCCTCTCAGCTTTACAGGTTTCAGATTTGCAACCAGCAATACGTATTTCCCTTTCATTGC
>VEPD01000440.1 GCA_012027035.1 Ruminiclostridium sp.
ATAGACCATGATATTGTCCCTGGTGCCGATAACCTCGGAAATACTGCACGTGCCGTTTCTTACAAGCTCCTGTGCATTGTTGAGCCACACGTCCGTCCCATGTGAAAGTCCGCTGATCTGCAAAAGGTCGGAAAACGACTTCGGCTTGGTATCCAGAAGCATCTGCCTTACAAATCTGGTGCCAAATTCCGGCAAGGCAAAGGTTCCCACTTCGCTGTTGATATCTTCCGGCTTGATACCAAGAGGCTCGGTTGATAGAAAAAGCTGCATTACTTTTTCATCATTTACCGGCACTTCCTGAACGCCTATACCTGTGAGGTCTCCCAGCATTTTTATCATAGTCGGGTCATCATGTCCCAGAATATCAAGCTTCAAAATCGTATCATGCAGTGAATGGAAGTCGAAATGGGTGGTTATTATATCCGATTCCGTATCATCGGCAGGTCTTTGTATCGGAGTGAAATCAAAGACCTCTTTATCCTGGGGAATTACGATAATTCCTCCCGGATGCTGTCCGGTAGTCCTCTTTATACCTGTGCAGCCTCTCACAAGCCTGTTTATCTCAGCATTTGTCGTTACGATTCCTCTTTCATCCAGATATTTTTTTACAAAACCATAAGCCGTTTTTTCAGCTACCGATGCAATTGTGCCGGCCCTGTAGACATTTCCCCTGCCGAAAAGCTCTTCGGTATATTTATGCGCTCTTGACTGGTATTCCCCTGAAAAGTTGAGGTCTATATCAGGCGCTTTATCCCCGTCAAAGCCAAGGAATGTCTCAAAAGGGATGTCATGGCCGTCGCTTTTCATCAAGGCGCCGCATTGGGGGCAGTTTTGCCCTGGCAGGTCGTAGCCGGAACCCACCGAGCCGTCTGTTATGAACCGGGAATATTTGCAGTTGCCGCAAATATAATGCGGAGGCAGCGGATTTACTTCCGTAATCCCTGTCATGGTGGCTGCAAGAGACGAGCCTACAGATCCCCTTGAACCGACGATGTAGCCATCTTCCAGTGATTTTGCCACAAGCTTTTGGGCAGTGATGTACATAACAGCAAAGCCGTTTTTGATTATGGAATTCAGCTCTTTTGCCAATCTCTCGGACACTATCTGCGGAAGCGGGTCTCCGTATAGCTGTCTGGCATTTGCATAGGCAAGTTTTTCTATCTCCTTTTCGGCGCCCTCAAGCTTGGGAGGATATGTACCCAAAGGTACAGGTATCAATTCTTCTATACTATCGGCAATTTTGCCGGTATTGGTGATAACCGTCTCAAATGCCTTCTCCTCGCCGAGATAGTCAAATTCCTTCAGCATTTCGCCTGTTGTCCGGAAATACAAGGGCGCCTGTTTGTCGGCATCGGCATAGCCCTGTCCTCCCAACAGGATCCTCCTGAAGGCCTCATCCCTGGGATCCATAAAATGCACGTCGCATGTGGCAACCACAGGCTTGCCCATTATTTCACCCAGTTCAACCACCTTCCGGTTGATATCTTTCAATTCGTCCATTCCGGAAACTCTTCCGTTGTTTATGAGGAACTGATTGTTCCCCAAAGGCTGTATTTCCAGATAATCATAAATCCGTGCGATCTTTTTGATTTCCTCCGTGCTTTTTTGATCAAGCAGGGCGGAATAAACCTCGCCCGCTTCGCAGGCGCTGCCAAGAATCAGCCCCTCACGGTATTTCATGAGCAAGGCCTTGGGAACTCTGGGTTTTTTATAAAAATAATTCAAATGTGATTCTGAAACTATCCTGTAGAGGTTTTTAAGGCCTGTATTGTTTTTGACCAGAATGACCGCATGATAGGAGTTTGCTTTGGTATAGTCAAATTTCCCATTGACCGCCGTATGGATATCGCCTATTGTCTCTACGCCCTTGCTTTTCAAAATATCCACGCACTTTATGAATATGCGGGCAGTAGCTCCGGCGTCATTCACCGCCCTGTGGTGGTTTTCCAGCTTGACGCCCAGATGCTTCGCCACAAGGTTCAGCTTGTATTTCCCCAGCTCCGGGAACAGACTGCGGGATAGCTGCAGCGTATCAATTATCGCATTCTTGAATTTTTTCCCCAGCTTTTTTGCGTTATATTTTATAAAGCTTGTATCAAAAGAGGCATTATGGGCAATTACCGGCAATTCTCCGGTAAAACTGAAAAAATCATCCAGCGCCTTTTCAATGCCAGGCGCTTCTTCAACCATTTCATCAGTTATGCCCGTTAGCTTTGTTATAAATTCCGGTATATGAATGCCGGGATTGACAAAGGTATTAAAGGTGTCAGCAACGTTCCCACCCCTTATCTTCACTGCGCCGATTTCAGTTATTTTATCCTTCTCAGCTTCCAGCCCGGTGGTTTCAATGTCGAACACGATAAATTCGCCGTCGACAGGGTGGCGGTCTGCATTTTCTCCTGTTGAAAATACAATGGGAAGCTCGTCATCAAGAAGATAACATTCCACACCGTAAATGACCTTGATTTTATTTTCCTTCCCGGCTTTGTATGCATCGGGGTATGCCTGAAGAACGCCGTGATCTGTAATGGCTATCGCCTTGTGGCCCCAGTCTGCCGCTCTCCTGACCAATGCGTCCACAGGTGTGACGGCGTCCATGGAGCTCATCTGTGTGTGGAGGTGCAGCTCCACTCTCTTAATTTCTGCAATATCTGTTTTAATCTGTTTTTCTATCTCGATTATATCTGCAGCCAATATTACAATTTCCTTGGAATACTTGTCAAACTGGGCTTCACCGCGAACCCGGAATACCAGTCCTTCTTTGATCTGCTCCCGTCTCAGCTCGATATCATCCTTTTGAATAAAGAATTTTACTGTAAAAGAGCTGGTATAATCCGTTATGTCAAAAGAGCATAAAAACCGCTCTCCTCTTATTTCTCTGAAGGCAATATTTGAAATGTCCCCACAGACTGCCACTCTGCCAGAATCCTGTGTAATATCGTTCATTTTCATCATACTGTCGTTGAAATTCTTTCCCATTATTATATCAACGACTCCGGCAGCTTGATCAGCCTCCTTCTTTCTCTGCTTTTTGACTGGGACCTTTTCGGTATAAACAGGTACGATACTGGAAACTCTGGCTTCTTCCGCTTCTTTTTGCGAAAAATAGTCAGCTCTGTGATTTTCATCAAGAGTAAAGTCAACAAAAAGTACATTTACCTTTTGTGAAATCAAATCATTAATAAAGCCTTCGATTATCCTGTCACAGGAATGTGATTTGAGAATCATGGCTCCTTTGGTTGCAAGACTGATACGAAGACAGGCTCCATCCAATTCCCACCGGCAATTATTAAGAATTCCACGGCTTAAAGCAACTTTTCTGTTAACGGTATAAATGAGGCTATCCCAGTATTCATTCAGCAGCTGTTCAAGGGAAATGTCCATCTCTAATCTGACTTTTATATTTATGTTATCTACATGAAATGTACTGCACAGGGACTGCTCCAAATCTGCTATAGCAACGGCAGGTATCGGTCTGGAGGATGATATGGCAAGATCCATTCGCCTTGATCTGGTAAAAACACCGATATTCAGTATTTTGACATCCTCAAAATACCCAAGGGCTTCACCGGGTAATCCGATTTCACTGAATATTTCAAGGAAACCCCTTTTTTCTGCAGCAGCATCTCTCATTTGTACATTTACCCCTTTTTCAATAAGGGACATTCCTCATACCCCAAAGCCCCTGCTCCTTGCAGAGGTGTGTCCCTTTACCTGTTCAAAAAGGGACATTCCTCATACCCCAAAGCCCCTGCTCCTTGCAGAGGTGTGTCCCTTTACCTTTAAAGCTTTTCTATTTCCGCAATCAGTTCTTCTACGATTTTATCCTGAGGGATTTTCCGTATTATCTCGCCTTTCCTGAAAAGCAACGCTTCCCCATCACCGCCGGCAATGCCTATATCAGCTTCTCTCGCCTCTCCCGGTCCATTCACCGCACAGCCCATGACCGCGATTTTAATGTCTTTATTTATATCCTTAAGCTTTTTATCCAGAAGCTCTGCAATATTAACCAGATCAATACGGCACCTTCCGCAGGTAGGACATGAAACAAGCTCCAATCCGCCTTTTTCGATACCCAGAGCTTTAAGTATTTCACGGCCTACTTTTATTTCTTCTACCGGGTCGCCGGTGAGAGACACCCTCAAGGTATCACCTATGCCCTCGGACAACAGGCAGCCCAGGCCTACCGAGGATTTAACGGTACCTCTGAAAAGCGTACCGGATTCAGTGACTCCTATATGCAGCGGATATCGGGATTTTTGCGACATAAGCCTGTAGGCTGCAATCGTTTGTGTCACACTGGATGCTTTTATGGAGAAAGCAATTTCGTAAAAACCCATATCTTCAAGAATTTCTGCATGACCCAGTGCACTTTCTACCATGCCCTCGGGCGTTACGCCTTTATATTTCTCAAAAAAATGCCTTTCCACAGAACCTGAGTTTACACCGATGCGTATGGGAATTCCGGCCGCCCTGGCAGCTTCCACCACTTTGCTCACCCGGTCGCGGCCGCCGATATTACCCGGATTCAAACGTATCTTATCAACGCCGTTTTTAATGCATTCAAGAGCAAGACGGTAGTCAAAATGGATATCGGCCACTACCGGTATCAGCGCGGCTTTTTTTATTGCTTTTACAGCCTCTGCAGCTTCACTGTCAGGCACGGCAACTCTGACAATATCACAGCCGCCCTCCTCCAGGCGCTTTATCTGGCTGATGGTTGCGGCTGCATCCCTTGTATCGGTATTGGTCATTGATTGAACTGTTATCGGCGCATCACCGCCGATGAATATATTTCCGACGTGGATTTTCCGCGTCGGTTTTCTATTTATGGAATTATCCACATTAACCGCCATTCTGCTGCTATGCGCAAGCAAAAAAAGTAAAGATCGTTGTCACCGTTTATCCGGTTATCAGCCGCAGTATATCATTATATGCCGCGTAAACAGCAAGCAATATGATAAGCACAAAGCCCACCATGGAAATAAAAGCTTCTTTTTCAGGCTTCAGCGGCTTTTTGCGGATTGCTTCTATGCCGATAAGCACCAGCCTGTTTCCGTCCAGCATAGGGAAAGGTATCAGGTTTGTAGCTCCGATGGCAATGCTCATCAGGCCGGTCATCTGCAGCAGGTAGATAAGCTTCGCCATCAGGTTCGGCCCTTGCTGTACTGCGATCCCTATCTCCGACACTATACCGATAGGTCCCCTCATCTCCCTAAACTCAACCTGTTTGGTAACAAGCCATACTATGCTGTAACCAACGCTTCGGACAATTGAATAGGTAAAGATTGCCGACTCCCTGAAGGAATCCCACAGGTTCCCGTTTCTTGCAGTGAAGGCAAGACCCAGTATATACTGTTCGGGTATTTTATCTTCCTTTGGTACGATATTCACATTGATTTCTGCATTGTCTCTTAAAGCTGTGATACTTACTTCCTTATCTTTGTTTTTCTCCAAATATGACACAAGTCCGCTTCTATCTACAACTTTCATATCATTTACTCCGGTAATTCTGTCTCCTGCCAATAACCCGGCTTTTTCCGCAGGATATCCCGGAGTGACGGTTTGTATTACATTTGAATCTGCCCCGGTACTGGTGCTGAAGCCCACGCCAAGCCTGTATGCAGTACTCGCCGGAATTATTTCCGGTTTTATCGGCCTGCTGTATTTTACATTACCCCTTACATATTCAATATCCGCAGTCCTACCCTTTGATATATAAAGAAACTGCATCAGGTCAAGGGGCAGATAGACGCCCTTACCGCCATATCCTGTGATCTTGTCCCCTTCCTGCAGTCCTGCCGCAGAAGCCGGCGAGTCTTTGTCAATTTCGGATATCTCAGTTGTGGAATAACCCTGAATTGAAAACACTATAGTCAACAAAACCGCAGCAAGGATCAGATTGGCCAAAGGTCCGCCAAATGCAGTGAGCGCCCTCGCATAACGAGGCTTGTTATTAAATGCGCGTTCATTTGCAGAGGCTTCCTCCTCGCCTTCCATCTTGACATAGGCCATTATTGGAAAAAGCCTGATGGAATATGTGGTCTCACCACGTTGAGTACTCCATAGCTTCGGGCCGATAAAAAGAGAAAATTCGTTTACCTTTATCCCGAACTTCTTGGCTGCTAAAAAGTGCCCCAGTTCATGTACGATAACTATTACGTTAAAAGCGATGAATGCCAGTAAATAATTCATACCAAACCTCCGACTGTATTTCTTGCCCATCTGTCTGTTTCTATTATATCATCAAGACCAGGCTTTGTATTCACACTATGCTTTTGCATAATTTTTTCAATTATACGGGGAATATCTGTAAATCTTATGCCGTCTTTAAGAAAAAGCCCGACAGCCGCTTCATTTGCAGCGTTCATGGCCGCAGGCATCGATCCGCCTTCCTTTAAAGCTTCAAATGCAAGTCCCAGACACGGGAATGCTTCCATATCAGGTACTTCAAAGGTCAAAGCTCCACATTTGAGTAAATCAAGCCTGGAAAAATCATTTCCGGCCCTTTCAGGAAATGTAAGCGCCAGCTGAATGGGGATCTTCATATCCGGCGAACCCAGTTGAGCCATAACGGAGCCGTCAATGTACTCCACCATGGAATGAATGATGCTCTGAGGATGTATAACTACCTTTATTTTATCCGGTTCCATATTAAAAAGCCATTTTGCTTCGATCACTTCCAGCCCTTTATTCATAAGGGTTGCAGAGTCGATAGTTATTTTGTTCCCCATTTTCCAGTTGGGGTGCTTTAATGCGTCCGCTGCTTTCACATTTTCAAGGCTTTCCCTGCGTCTTCCTCTGAAGGGACCTCCTGAAGCTGTTAAAATAAGCTGTTTTACATCTTGATGCCGGTTTCCGTTCAGGCATTGGTAGATTGCCGAGTGTTCACTGTCTACCGGAAATATTGCGGCATTATTCCGTTTTGCTTCCTCAATTACTATGGAACCCGCAGTAACAAGAGTCTCCTTATTCGCCAGAGCGATGTTTTTATGATTTCTGATAGCCTCAAGTGTCGGTATCAATCCGGCTATACCCACAACGGAGGTAACTACAGAATCTGTCTCCGGCACTGCCGCCACTTTTTTCATACCGTCAATTCCGAAAAGTATTTCGATACCCAAACCATCAAGCTTTTCATTCAATTTATCTGCAAGCTCTCTTGTTCCTGTTGAAATTATCCGGGGGTTGAATTCCCTTGCCTGTTTTTCCAGCAGCTCTATATTGGAATTGGCCGACAATCCGGAAACCTTTATCCCAAGGTTCTTTGCAACATCCAGGGCTTGAACGCCGATGGATCCTGTAGAACCAAGTATTGCAATGTTTTTTGCCATATTTTTCTCCTCTATCATACTACAACTATACTACAGCGAAATAAACATTATTGATTCTGCCGCAAAAACTCATGTTCCAACAAAATTTCGATAGCATCGGAAAGATGTCGCGCGGGGAAATGTCTCTAAAGCAGCTCTTGCTCCACTTTC
>VEPD01000413.1 GCA_012027035.1 Ruminiclostridium sp.
AATCAGCAGAATCAGAAGGAAATGATTTTGAGGCAGGGGGGGGATTAATTGTTTTTCCATAGCCTATGTGGATGCAGATACATTAAGCACTGATGAAAATATAACTTCCGCTATAAATTTCTGCAAACACAGTCCCTCCGGCCAGCATTTGCAGAAAAATCGGAAGTAATATTTTCAGTGCTCCTAAATCAATATAAGGGAGGTGTTCATATGGAAACGGCAAGGATTCTGGTGGCTATGGGTAATGAAGCTTCAGCAGGCAAAATGAGAGCTGTGCTTGTAGAAGGCGGATTTGACGTTGCAGATCAAGCTAAAGAAGGAAATGAGTGTTTGAGAAAAATCAGGCTGCTGAAATTAGACCTTGCTGTTCTGGATTATGACCTGCCTCTTGTAAATGGGTTTGAAGTTGCCAAAATTGCAGTTGAAGATAAATTATGTGATGTAATACTTTTAGTTAGCAACGAAAAAAAGAATTCTATTGAAAGTATAAAGGCCTCTTACGATTTTACCATCCTGGCAAAACCTCTTAATAGAGACAGCCTTATTAATACTGTAGATATAATTGTTAAAAGCAGAAGAAAGATAATGAAACTGGAGAAGGAAATAGTGGAATTAAGGATGACCCTTGATGCCAGAAAAGATATTGAAAAAGCAAAAGGGCTTCTTATGAAGAACTTGAATTTAACCGAAGAACAAGCTTTTAGAAGAATTCAAAAACAGAGTATGGACCGTGCCATATCTATGAAGGAAATTGCAAAAGCAATAATCCTTGCCTATGATATATGAATAATATCTTACAAGGTAAGACGATTCCTGCCCGAAAATAAACTGTTGTCAAATAATGTGTTTTTATGTAAAATGGATTAGTATGATATTCGGGCATAGAGGGTTGGGCTTATGAGGTTTGTTCCTATTAACTGTATCAAAGCGGGTATGAAAACAGGTAAGAAATTGGTAGGAAAAAACGATGAGTTGCTGCTAAATAGCGGTGTTGTCATCCAGCAGTCGTTTATCACCAAAATTAAAGAGCTTGGTTATAATGGTATCTATATTGATGATGACCTGTCTGAAGGGATTGAAATTGACGAGATCATAAATGAAGACTTGAAGTACAAGACGGTTAAATCAATAAAAGATACCTTTGCTAAAATAGGGAAAGGCAAAACGGATAGTTTTGAGTATATCGACGGTTTTTCCGAACATCTGAACCTGATAGTTAAAGAAGTCCTTGAAAATAGGGATGCTATGGTAAATATTA
Organism: Ruminiclostridium sp.; assembly: GCA_012027035.1. GTDB lineage: Bacteria > Bacillota > Clostridia > Acetivibrionales > DTU013 > MnB-11. Next base: position 1,259 of record VEPD01000413.1, read on the forward strand.
TCGACTTGAAAATATTTGATGATTACACCTTCTATCATTCGGTCAATGTCACCGTACTATCCTTAATTGTCGGCGCATCGCTGGGGTTAAACAAAAGCACTCTTTATAATCTGGGACTGGCAGCTCTGCTGCATGATATCGGCAAGGTATTTATTCCGAAAGAGATATTAAACAAACCCTCTGTTTTTGAAAAAAGTGAATTTGAATTGATAAAAACCCATTCTGAAAAGGGCTTTCAATTTTTGAAAGACAATTCCGGTATTCCTGCCCATTCTTATATCGGAGTTCTTCAGCATCACGAAAGATTTGACGGGTCCGGCTATCCTATGTGCATTGAAGGGAAGAAAATATCTTTGTTTGCAAAAATAATAGCTGTTACCGACGTATATGATGCGCTTACTTCACGAAGGCCTTACAGAGAGGCTATGACGCCTTCCGAGGCTATTGAGTATATTATGGGAAGCGGGGGGACGCATTTCGACCCTAAAATGGCAGTGTGTTTTACCCAAAAGGTTGCGCCATATCCGAAAGGTACCTGTGTCAACCTGAGCAATAATACTATGGGAATTGTAGTTGAAAATTACAGGGATTATTGTCTGAGACCCAAGGTTAAGATCATAAAGGAAAACGGTAAGAAAACTGAACCGTATTATCTTGATCTATGCAAGGATATGAGTGCGTTGGGTATTACTATTACAGGCATGGAAGATGAAAAAGCCTGATATTTTTCTATTTTTAAAATATATGTTTATCTTTTTGGCTTTATAATATAATATATTTACTGAAATTAATTTTACTTATTAAGGTGCGATTAGAATTGATATATCATGAAAAACAGATTAAACTGGACAGCCCGCTTTCATTCTGGAAGCGCTTTGAACATGAAGAGCGTTTCCTGTTTTATAATCCGCAAAAAAAAGAGTTCATTTGCGGAGCCAAACGATTAAAAGCCCTTTCGACGGAAGACTCAAAAAAATATTTATATACTTTTACAACGATGACATTCTTCGATAAGATAAAAGATCAAAAGTGGGCGGGCTTTGACAACGAAACCATTGCATTCGAGTATTACCTGGTTATCCGGGATGGGAAGCAGATTCTTTACTACTTGAAAGAACCAGTGGAAATAGAAAATATGAAAATGAAGATTTATAAACATCAATACAGGAATGTAACAGAGGATTTTGAAGACTGGAAGCAGTTATTCTCTGTTGTGGATAATGCAATATCGGGAAAAGAAGTAAATAAGGTTGTTGTTTCAAGAGAAGTAAAAATTGAATGCAATACTTTGATAAATGTACAAAGCGTAATGCAAAATCTTTTGAAACAGAACCCCGATTGCTTTGTTTTTGCCTATTTTAAAGGAGGAAAAACGTTTCTAGGCGCAACGCCTGAGGTTTTAGTTGAAAAAGAAAACAATAATATAATAAGTTATGCTTTAGCGGGTACTATTCCACGAACCGGTGAAAATGATGCATTGCAAGGGAAAATATTGTTGGCGGATGCAAAAAACCATAATGAACACAAAATCGTTATCGACTCAATATTTGAGGTTATGAGGAAATATACCCATGACCTGGTTGTGGATGAGACAACAATTTTAACGCTTAAAAGATTATTGCATTTAAAGACACGAATCCATGCAAAGGATGAAAACAGCACATTATATGAATGGGTAAAACGGCTGCATCCTACTCCGGCGGTAGGCGGAAATCCTGTAAATAAAGCATTGGAATTGATAAAAACGTATGAAAAGCATGAAAGAGGGCTGTATGCCGCCCCAATCGGTATAGTAGGCAGGAATGGGGACGGAATTTTTATCACATGCATCCGTTCTGCTCTGGTTTATGAGAATATAGTTTTTGCATATGCAGGCTGTGGCATAGTAAATGAATCGGATTGTGAGACGGAATATATTGAAACAAATAATAAACTAAAAACAATCATTGAAAGCTTATAGTGCTACAGCCGCTGTAGTTGTTGAGAGGTGGGCAAGTGACGAATTATTATGCCGCGCTGGTTGACGAATTGTATCAATTAGGAGTACGTGAAGCCGTAATCAGTCCCGGTTCACGGTCCACGCCATTGGCGATGCTGTTTTGTGAACACGGTTTTAAAATTTTCGTGAATATTGATGAGCGCTCGGCAGGTTTTTTCGCACTTGGTATCTCCAAAGAAAATGAAAGGCCTGTCATATTGGTTTGTACTTCGGGTACTGCGGTTGCAAACTATCTTCCTGCGCTTGTTGAGGCCAGGTATTCTCAAGCGCCGCTAATAGTTTTGACTGCCGACCGTCCGCCTGAATTGCGCCATGTCGGTTCACCCCAATCGATTGATCAGAATAAAATTTTCAGTAACTATGTAAAATATTATGAAGAATTATCATTACCGGAAGAAAATGAAACTATGTACAGATATGTGCGCGTAGTGATGCAAAAAGCTTATTCAGGCGCCATGTCAAAAGGATACGGCGCCGTGCATATCAACGTACCCATCCGTGAGCCTTTAATTCCGGATTTGAGCAAACTGGATTTTGCCAAAGGGCGTCAAAACATCAAATTTGAAATCTTAAGAGGAGCCCCGTTTTTTACATTTGACGATTTAATTTTAAAAAATAAACATGGACTTATCCTATGCGGCCCGGATACTTATTCTAACTATCATCATGAAATATTGGAATTGGGAGGACGTTTGAAAGCGCCTGTATTAGCCGACCCGCTTTCAAATATGCGGAATTTCTCTAATGATATTATTATAGACGGCTACGATGCATTTCTAAAAAGCGATATTATAAAAAAAGATCTGGAACCGCAATTTATCATACACTTTGGACAGGCGCCGGTATCAAAACGCTTGCAGCAATTTTTGTCCATGCATCAGGATGCTTTGTATTTGCAGGTGGCTGAAACTTTTCAATACAGCAATCCTTCCCTTTCGACGAAAAAATACATTGTTTCTTCGCCGGCAGCCTTTGCAAAGGCTATCCGCATACAAAACGGCAGCACGGAATATTTGAACAGGTGGATTTACTATCAAAAGAAAATGCGGGATGGATTAAATGGTGCAAAAAGGGAAATCAACCTTTTTGAAGGTAAATTGATTCAAATAATACAAAACCTGATGCCGCAGGAAAGCCGGTTATTTGTTTCAAACAGTATGCCGATCCGTGATATGGATTATTTCTTTGAATCGCGTAATCAAAATATCAAGGTTTTTTGCAACAGAGGTGCAAATGGAATCGACGGCACAGTTTCCTCAGCGCTGGGAGTATCCGTATCAAATAAACAGACTGTCCTTTTGACAGGCGACTTATCTTTTTACCATGATTTAAACGGATTGTTGGTCGGGAAAACACACAGCTTAAATTTGCTTATAGTATTGATGAATAATAACGGAGGAGGGATATTCAGGTATTTACCGCAGTATAAAGAGAAGCATTTTGATTATTTATTCCTGACGCCCCACGGTATTAACTTCGAGGGCTTAAAAACCCTGTATGATATAAAATACTATGAAGCAAAGGATTATCAGGAGTTTGAAAATCTTTTCAGTCGGGCGCTGGTTTTGGAAGGAATCAAGCTGGTTGAGGTAAAAATTGATTTGGAGTTAAGCAAGGTATTGCATGATAAATATACAGCGTTAGGCATCTGAAAGGATGTTTTATGGTTATAGAGATTGAAAGCATTGAATATCATCTTCAAATAAAAGGTGAAGGAAAGCCTGTAGTTTGTCTGCACGGTTTTTCGGAAATTCTGGACACCTGGGGATCCTTTGAATTAAAGGGGTACCAATTGATAATGGTAGATCTTGTCGGGCACGGGAAAAGCGGCAAACCCCGCTGTCGCAAATACTACCGCTTGAAAGTAATGATCAGGCACTTAAATAAGCTTATTTTTCAGCTGGGCATGAGAAAATATTCATTACTCGGTTACTCAATG
>VEPD01000225.1 GCA_012027035.1 Ruminiclostridium sp.
ATTATTTATATCAATATCATTAATGTTTGCCCCCACCGTCAGCCCCCGCCGCTCGTGAAAATTATACATGTACTGCGCCTCTAAAGAAATTATCATCTATATAGCGGAAGGACTGTGGCGGAACAAAACCAGGAATTAAAATTCTTGGGTCGGCAGGGCTTTCAAAGACTTCCAAATCTCCTATTTCAATGGCAAAGCCTTTTTTGTTAGCTCCAAAATAGTTAAAAAATTCCTTCTCATCATTGATTCCCGAAAATTCCTTGAATTTTTCCCATAGAACTTCGGGATGATCTTCAATAATGTTTTCTATCACGAAAGCGCCGACAATTTTTTTCACAGGAGAAGAAGAATAAATATACACCATTTCAAGTTCTTCTCTGCATTTGAAAATCGATTTACGGAACTCATATTTCTTATTTCCGTTCAATATCTCTTCAACGTACTTCGGTTTAATGGACAGTAAAACGTTCATCTATTTGTTTCCTTGATCATCTTTGCAATGAGCGGTTTCAGTTCAGGTAAGTCCTGTTCCACCGCGTTCCAGACTACCTCAAGCTTTATCCCAAAATACCCATGAATCAACTTGTCCCTGATCCCGGCCATTTCCTGCCATGGGATAGCTGGATAACGGTTCCTCACTTCAACAGGTACATTCTTTGATGCTTCTCCAATAATCTCAAGGGCTCGCACAACAGCAAAAACTGTTTTCTCATCTTCAATGAAATGAGAAAAATCCATGCCCCGCGTAAATCGTTCAATCTTTTCGATTGAATCAAAAATATCATTCAGATAATCTATAAACACCCGCTCTTCTGTCAAACCTGCACAACCTCCTTCAAAATATGTTTGCCGATAGCAGGTTTTAAAGCATCCTTCATAACCAGATCCACCTTAACTCCAAGTAATTCACTGAGGTAGTTCTCAAAACGGATATATTGAAAAAGGCTTGGAGTCTCATAAAACTCCACAAGTAAATCAAGGTCGCTTGTGCTTTTTTGCTCATTTCGGATATAAGACCCGAAAACCCCAAGATATTTGACCTTATACCGTTCTGCCATAACCGGAAAATGCTGCTTCAATACACTTACAAAACGTGAAATCTCGCCAGACAATTTCTTTTTCATCCTTCATGCCTCCGCATATATTTCCTTCTCTATTGCGCCGCATATATTAATAAAATCATTCAATTCATTCTCAGTGAACATAGGCATGGGCGCATTAATGCCAAAATTCGTAAACGGCGCATCAAATAGTTCCGCATACTCGATATGCTTTCTCTTTGAGAAAACAGTCTGGACAGTCCTGATAAAATTAAGCTGGTCAGCGCTATAGTGCCTGCTATTCTCGATAATGTATGTATTGAAAGCATCCTTTATCCTCTCTTTCGGGTCAGGGAATTTGTATAAACCCAGGATATTTTTGATGAATTGCACCAGCGTCCCCTTATTCTGGTTATACACCTTCTGAAGGACATCTTCTGTGACATTCAATTCAGGATTATTGAGCGTAATTTCAAGGTCATGAAGATCAGCC
>VEPD01000301.1 GCA_012027035.1 Ruminiclostridium sp.
GCTTGATGATACGGTAATTCCGTATTTTTACGAAAAGTCTGAATTCAAGCTGGTATCACGCTTTTTAAGAATATTTGGGATCGGTGAGTCGGCTATGGAGGATAAAATCATAGATCTGATAGACGCCCAGACGAATCCGACCATTGCACCCTATGCAAAAGATGGCGAGGTTACTTTGAGAGTCACCGCCAGATATGGGAAAGATGAGACTGAAGCGGATATTATCTCACCGGTAGTGGAAGAAATTAAGAAGAGGCTTGGTGATACGGTATACAGTACGGAAAATAAGAATATGGAAGAAGTAGCTGCCCAGCTGCTTGTGAATACAAACACAACCATTGCCATTGCTGAATCCTGTACTGGGGGACTGGTTTCTACAAAGCTGACTGATATTCCCGGGGTTTCAAAAGTATTTGACCGCGGGATAATTTCATATAGCAATCTTTCAAAGGTTGAGTCACTGGGTGTAAAGAAAGAGACAATAGAAAAATATGGCGCTGTGAGCAGGGAAACCGCTATTGAGATGGCAAACGGCGTAAAGTACGTATCACATACGGATATGGGATTATCCATTACAGGAATAGCAGGTCCTGACGGCGGCACTGAAGAAAAGCCTGTCGGTCTGGTATATGTCGCCCTTTCAACTGATAAAGGCGTGCAATGCACGGAACTTAAGCTATGGGGCGGAAGGAACAGAATAAGGAATGTCACTTCCCTTCACGCATTTGATATGGTTAGACGGTATCTGACAGGGCTAAAAAAGGATAGAACCGGAGGATAGACCATTGAATGCTATTCAAGGAAAAAGACTTGCTTCAGCAGCGGTTATTGTAATGTCATCAATAATCCTCAGCAGGGTTACCGGCTTTGTCAGGGAATCCATGCTTTCATGGAAAGTCGGCCTTAGTTGGGCTCAGGATGCTTACATAGCTGCTTTCACGGTACCCGATCTCATGTACAACCTGCTTGTAGGCGGCACAATCTCTGCTGCCCTGATACCCGTACTTTCATCCTTTCTGGAAAAGGATGAAGAGGAAAAAGGATGGAGGGCAACCAGCACATTCATAAACGTAATATTTTCAGGTATGCTTTTACTATGCGTATCGGGGATTTTTCTTGCGCCATATATCATACCTGTGGTTGCGCCGGGCTTTAACGGAAAAAGCGCTGCAACAAAGGAGCTTGCTATATTATTGACCCGTATTCTGTTTCCATCGGTATCTTTCATTATGCTGGCAGGTATTTGCAACGGCGTACTGAACTCATATAGAAAATTTGCAGCGGCAGCATATGGACCTACGGTTTATAACCTGGGTTGCGCGTTAAGTATTATTCTTTTTGCCGGCAACAATAGGGAAAGCATGATAAATGTTGCGGTCGGCGTTGCCATCAGCGCTTTTGCCTATTTTTTATTCCAGTTCGCCTTCGCATTGAAAAACTTCAAGAATTACACCTTTCAATTTGACATATGGAACAATGATTTCATCAAGCTTTTCAAGCAGGCAGTTCCGTCTTTATTTTCATCTTCCATTGTTCAGGTGAATTTTATGATTACTACAGCTTTTGTAACAATGTCCGTAATGGAGGGCAGCCTTGCTGCCTACAGAAATGCAAACACGGCTTGGCAGCTTCCATATGGAGTATTTGCAATGGGGATAGGTACTGCTATTTTACCTACGCTATCCAGAAAATATGCCGCCGGAGATTTTGATGATTTCAGCAATATACTTAACAAATCGCTGAATTCGATTTTATTTCTCACCATACCGATTGCAGTGGGATTCATAGTTTTGAAGGAGCCTATAGTAAGGGCGATTTTTAGCTGGGGAGGAAAATTTGATGAAAATAGCGTGGTGATAGTCGCCGGTATACTTTCATTTTTCTCCTTTGCAATAATAAGCCAATCAATTGTGGCAACTCTTAACAGAGGTTTCTATGCCCTGCAGGATACCAAAACACCGCTTATTGCCGGAATTGTATCGGTGATATTGAATTTTATTTTCGGTCTCACTTTTTACAGGTTCACCAACCTCCAGGCTTCGGGTATGGCGCTTTCATACACTATAATAAGCACAATAAACGCCATTTTGCTTTTTATTCTGCTCAATAAAAAAATTAAAGGTGTCAATCTGAATAAGTTTTTCACATTTGCATTAAAGGCAGTTCTTGCTTCTATTGCCATGGGCGCGGCTTTGTTTTTTTTGGACAGGCTGCCTGTAAAGCTGGAAGCCAAAACAGTGCAATTGCTGTATCTAATACTTGAGATTTCAGCCGGAGTCCTGGTATATATGGCAGTCATGATATTGCTTAAAGGAGAGGAAGCCTTATATTTTGTTAACGCTGTAAAAGGAAAAATAAATGAAGGAAAAATAAAATGTAAAAAAATGCAAAATAATCATTGACTGATTCAATTTTCTAATATATAATAATGCAAGAACAGATGTTCGATTTATTTTTGAGGAGGTTATAAATCCAATGATGGAAAAGAAGAAAGCTTTGGAAATGGCAATGGGCCAGATTGAGAAACAATTCGGTAAAGGCGCGGTAATGAAACTGGGTGAAAGCGCCCATCTGGCAGTTGAAACCATACCTACTGGTGCGATAGGGCTTGATATAGCATTAGGCGTCGGCGGAATACCCAGAGGCAGGGTGGTTGAAATATTCGGACCTGAATCGTCAGGTAAAACAACAGTTGCTTTACATATAATCGCAGAGGCGCAAAAGACGGGAGGAGATGCTGCATTCATTGATGCGGAGCATGCTCTGGATCCTATATATGCAAAGAAGCTGGGTGTTGATATAGAGAATTTGATAGTTTCTCAGCCGGATACCGGAGAGCAGGCTTTGGAAATAGCGGAAGCGCTTGTCAGGAGCGGTGCAATAGATGTAGTTGTCATCGATTCGGTTGCAGCACTCGTCCCCAAGGCTGAAATAGACGGCGAGATGGGAGATGCGCATGTCGGCCTGCAGGCAAGACTTATGTCCCAGGCGCTCAGAAAACTGACCGGCGTCATAAGCAAATCAAAGACCACAGCTATTTTTATAAACCAGCTCAGGGAAAAAGTCGGTATCATGTTCGGAAATCCCGAGACAACACCGGGTGGAAGAGCTCTAAAGTTTTACGCTTCTGTCAGGCTTGATGTCAGAAGAATCGAGTCGCTGAAACAGGGAACGGAAGTAATCGGTAACAGGACAAAGGTAAAAGTTGTTAAAAACAAGGTTGCCCCACCGTTTAAAGAAGCCGAATTTGATATAATATACGGTCAGGGAATCTCAAAAGAAGGCAGCATACTTGATGTAGGAGCGAGTCTTGATATAATCAACAAGAGCGGCGCATGGTTTTCATATAATGGACAGAGGATAGGGCAGGGCAGGGAAAACGTCAAGCAATTTCTTAGGGATAACAAGGAGATTTCCATAGAAATTGAAAACAAAATCAGGGAGAATTACAGCCAGGCTTTTGTAAAAAGTATGGAAGCCCACGTTCAAAGTGACGATGGTGATCTGGAGTTGGATGAGGAATAAGCAGCAGAAGATAGCTTTGGTCTGAGAGCTGAAATATTAGTGGACTTATAGGAAAGGATCGGATTATGAAGATTACTTCGATAGAAAAGAATAAAAGAAGCAAGGACAGATTTTCTGTTTATATCGATAATAGATTTTCATTTTCTATTTCTGAGGATGATTATTTGAGCTTGAATTTATATGATAAGTCCGTGTTGTCTCAGGTTGAAATAGATTATATAAAGAATACCATCAATTTCCGTGCTGCAAAGAATTGCGCCCTGAGATTTCTATCCTACAAGCTAAGAACTGAAAAGGAAGTCAGAATTAAGCTCCATGATGATGGCTTTGATGGTGATTCTATCGAAATGGCTATCAATGAGCTTAAGGCCTTGGGATATATAAATAACAAGATATATGTGCAAAAATATGTTTTTGACAGGAGCAAGCTGAAGCCAAAATCAAAAAAGCTGATAAAGTTTGAACTATTAGGAAAAGGAATACAGGAAGAGATAATCGATGAGGTTTTGAATGATTGGAATGTTGATGAAAGGTCTGTTGCAGAAAGCCTTGTTAAAAGAAAATTTGGCAAATATGATTTTAATGACGATAACGTAAAAAGAAAAGCTTACATGTTTTTAAAACACAGGGGTTATTCACATGATGTAATTGAATCAGTTATCGGCAGGGTTGAATGAGGTGTTGAATGAGGTTTCATAGAATATATCGGCAAGGTTACAGGGTTATTGGCCGCCGGGAACATTGAAATCGTGACCCTGTAACCTTATCAACATCAATTGCGGTGTTATTGTGAATAGAGAAGAATACATGGAAAGATCCTTCCCTGACGCTCAGGATGGCAAAATGCTTTTGTTTCTTATCCCAATCTTCTCTTAAATTCTCCAATTAATGCTGGAAGAATCTCAAGTACATCTCCGACTATGCCAAAGGTGGCGACCTTGAATATGGGAGCCTCAGGGTTTTTGTTAATGGCGATGATAGTATCGGATGAAGACATACCGGCAAGATGCTGCACTGCACCTGATATGCCGCATGCAAAATATACCTTGGGCCCGACGGTCTTGCCCGTTTGGCCTACCTGGTGGCTGTATTCGATCCAGCCGGCGTCCACAGTTGCACGGGAAGCTCCGACCGCACCGCCCAGAACCTTAGCCAATTCTTCCACTAACGCGAAATTCTTGGGATCGCCTAGACCTCTGCCGCCTGAAACTATGATATCAGCTTCTGTAAGATTAACTTTTTCGCATAAAGTCGAAATAATGTCTGTAACTTTTACTTTTACATCATCAGGTATAATGACTTTCGGTTGGATGATTTCTCCGGTTCTGGACATATCCTGTTCAAGGGCTTTCATAACTTTCGGCCTGACTGTTGACATCTGCGGCCTGTGATTGGGACATATTATGGTGGCCATCAGATTGCCGCCGAATGCAGGTCTTGTCTGAAGCAGAATTCTCTTTTCCATATCGATTTCCAGCTTTGTACAGTCGGCTGTGAGGCCGGTATTCAATCTGGAAGCGACTCTGGGTGCAAGAGAACGGCCATAGGTTGTAGCGCCCATTAGGACGATTTCCGGCTTGTATCTGCTGATAAGCTGTACAAATATATCCGTATAAGATTCATCATTAAAATTCTTTAAGGAAGGATCATCAACAAGATATACCTTGTCGGCTCCATAGGATATAAGATTTTTTGCGGCAGCCTTCATATTGTCGCCCATAAGTACCGCTGCCAACTTGACATTAAGCTGATCCGCAAGTTTTCTGCCTTCACCCAGCAACTCCAGCGCGACATTTGCAGCTTCTCCGTTCCTTTGTTCTCCGAATACCCAGACATCCTTATAGAGTGAAGCGTCAACAGGCGCCCCCGCATCATCTTTTTCAAAGTCAATAGCTTTGAATTTGCAGGATGAGACACATGCCCCGCAAAGAGTACAATTATCTTGTATGACAGCCTTTTTTTCCACTATTTTGATAGCATTGAAGGGACAACCACCCATACAAATCTTGCAGCCATAACATTTATCCAAAGGAATTTTTATATTTGCCATTTAAACGGCCCCCTGTCTCTATATTTAAATTGTTATCTTAATAATTATGCGATTATCGAAGACAAAAATTTTCCTGTACATAAAATAACGCTTAAACATCATCTGCAAAGTGGGAACTGCATTGCCAGCAGCTTCTCCGCCAGCTTTTTAGCTTGTTCTCCGGCTTCTCCCTCAATCATTTCACTTTTAATATCATGAACAGGTACAAAGGTTTTGACAACCTGGGTAGGGGATCCTTTCAGACCGCAATGATTTTTATCTGCATTTATATCATCAGCCGTCCAGACGTTTATAACAGCTTTTTTTGCTCTCAGCATACCTTTGATGGATGGAAGCCTGGGTTCGTTAATTTCCTTAACAACGGTAATCACGGCCGGAAGAGGCATTTCTACCACTTCATATCCATCTTCAGTCATTCTCTGACATCTGATGTAACCTTCTTTAATCTCCTCAATTTTTCTTACATAAGTTGTATGGGGATAACCTAGCTTTTCTGCAAGACTGGGACCGACTTGGGCAGTATCACCGTCAGTGGCCTGTTTACCACAGATTATCAAATCAGCATCGCCCATTTTTTTGATACCCATAGAAAGCGCATAGGAGGTTGCAAGAGTATCAGCTCCAGCAAAAGCCCTGTCACTTAAAAGAAATGCATCATCGACTCCAAGCGCTATGGTGTCCTTTAGAAGCTCTGCGACAGAAGGGATACCCATACTGAGCACAGTTACCCTGCCGCCGGTTTTTTCCCGGATACGCAAGCCTTCTTCAACGGCATACGTATCGAAAGGGTTAATTATTGCTTCAACACCTTCACGGATTATTGTATTTGTTTCCTTGTTCATTTTCACTTCTGTAGTTCCCGGAACCTGTTTCACACACACGACTATATTCATGTATTGAAATTCACTCCTTTAAAGGTCAAATTTTGAAGGTAAAATTCTCAAACACCGAAGGGTACCCAGGGTTACTTAACAACTCAACAATGGCTTCAGCAGGTATACTGAAGCCATTGAAAGCCAGCGCTATTTTTTGGAAGATTGTTTTATAAGTTCCAAAGCGATGACATTTCTTTGAATCTGGTTTGTGCCCTCATATATCTGCGTGATCTTTGCGTCTCTCATCATTTTCTCCACAGGATATTCCTTCATATAACCATATCCGCCAAGAATCTGAACTGCATCAGTTGTTACCTTCATGGCGGTATCGGATGCAAAGACCTTGCACATTGCCGACTCTTTGGAAAATTCCTTTGCTCCGCTGTCGATAAAGCGGCAGGTCTGGTAAACCAAAGCTCTCGATGCCTCTATTTGGATTGCCATATCCGCCATGATATGCTGAACGGCCTGGAATGAGGATATGGGCTGACCAAACTGAACTCTTTCTTTTGAATACTTTACCGCCTCATCAAACGCGCCCTGCGCAATACCAAGGGCCTGTGATGCGACACCCGGCCTTGTCCTGTCAAGAGTTTTCATCGCAACGATAAATCCCATTCCTTCTCTCGCAAGGAGATTATCCCTGGGTATCCTGCAATTTTCAAAAACAAGCTCCCTTGTGCACGATGCTCTTATACCCATTTTATTTTCTTTTTTACCAAAGGAAAAACCGGGAGTACCCTTCTCAACAATAAAGGCTGAAAAGCCTCTAGCGCCCTTGCTTCTGTTGGTGCAGGCAATAACTGTATATACTTCGGCCTCTCCGCCATTTGTAATCCATTGCTTTGTGCCATTTAATATATATTCATCCCCATCAAGTGCCGCGGTGGTCTGTATAC
>VEPD01000101.1 GCA_012027035.1 Ruminiclostridium sp.
AAAGACAAAGCTAATGGTAAGGCAATCAAGAAAACTCTTACCATACCTGCCTGGTTAAATGAGGAAGCAGAAAAACAACATGTAAACTTTTCTTCTATTCTACAGGAAGCTTTAATGGAACGTATTAGCAAATAATAAATCGGTTCACCTCTTCCCCGGCCTGAAAAAGCTGGCTGTTACAGGCCCCAGGAAGCTGAGTCCGCCTATTATCATCCACTCCGTCAAAGACAGCGGCACTGTGTTGAATATTATTTGCAGGGACGGTATGTACAGTACGCCAAGAATCATAACCAGCGAGCATAAAACCGCCCAAATCAGGTACATATTATTGAAAATCGGTATTTCAAATATGCTTTTGCGCTCCGATTTGCATTCGAATACATGGATCAACTGTATAATTACCAGAGTTGCAAAAGCTCCTGTTCTGGCGCTTTCCACGCCGTTCCCAATGTACAGTATGCTTACGAATACAGCCAATGTCGTAAGGCCGATGAGAGTACCTCTAAATAGTATCAGACTCAATAACCCATTAGAAAATATATTTTCCTTCGAGCTTCTTGGAGGCTGAAGCATGATATCCTTCCCCGGAGGGTCAAAGCCCAGGGCAACCGCAGGCAGCCCATCCGTGACCAGGTTTACCCATAATATCTGTATTGGAAGCAGCGGAATAGGAAGACCTGCCAGCATACCCAGGAACATGGTGAGCACTTCCCCAATGTTGCAGGCAAGCATGTATCTGATAAACTTTCTTATGTTGTTGTAGATCACACGACCTTCTTCTACAGCTGCAACAATAGTGGCGAAATTGTCGTCCATAAGAATCATTGAGGAAGCTTCCTTTGTGACATCGGTACCTGTAAGCCCCATAGATACGCCGATGTCGGCTTCCTTCACCGCCGGCGCATCGTTTACACCGTCCCCTGTCATAGCCACAACATGCCCCAGCTTTTTCAGCGCCCTTACTATCATGAGCTTATGCTTGGGAGAGACTCTTGCATATACGCCAACGTTTTCAGCTATCCTTTCAAGTTTTTTTTCATCCATTTCATCCATCTCGGCGCCGGTCAGAACCCTGTCGCCTTTCGATAATATTTCAAGCTCTTTTGCAATTGCGGTTGCAGTCAGCTTATGGTCTCCTGTGATCATTACCGGTTTTATTCCTGCCATTTTGCATTTGCGGACTGCATCCAGAGCCTCTTTGCGCGGAGGATCGATCATCCCCGTAAGTCCTGCAAAAACAAGCTCGCTCTCAAGCTCCCGGGTTTTATAGTTTCTGGATCCCAGCTTCTTGCAAGCCATACCCAGTACTCTGAGCGCTTCTCCTGCCAGTTGATTGTTGGTTCTCATAATTTCAGCTTTCATTTCAGGCGTTAAATCGACGATACCTTTGGCTGTATAAGCCTTTGCACACTTATTTATGATAATATCCGGCGCTCCTTTAGTAAAAATATAAGTCTCCCCCCTGTGATCGTCGCATACTACAGACATACATTTTCTATCCGAATCAAAAGGCAGTTCCTTTATCCTGAACCAGGAATCATCAAGCACTTCCCTGGTCAATCCCGCTTTTGCGGCGACTACCAACAGCGCTCCCTCTGTTGGGTCTCCCGCTATTTCCCATATATCTTTCTGTTTTTGCTCGGCTTCTGCATTATTGCAAAGGGCTCCGATTTCAAGATTCAGCCTGAGTATGCTCTGCTTCAGGGGATTTATACTTGCAAAGCTGTCAAAGAAGACTCCGTCCTTTCCATTACTTCCTTTTATCTCGTATATCTTTCCACCGGCATATATCTTCCTTACAGTCATCCTGTTTTCCGTCAGGGTGCCAGTTTTGTCGGAACAAATGATACTGGCGCACCCAAGGGTTTCAACAGCGGGAAGCTTTCTGATAAGCGCATTTCTTTTCAGCATTCTCTGGACGCCAAGAGCAAGGGCTATTGTCACAATGGCAGGCAATCCTTCCGGGACCGCTGCAACTGCGAGGCTTATACCTGCTAGCAGCATATTAAACAGATCTTCTCCCCGCAAAACACCCGTTATTGCCACTATTGCACAAATAATAAGACAACCGGCCACAATAAGTTTCCCAAGGTGTTTCAACTTTTTTTGCAGGGGCGTCTCTTCTTCTTCGATGTTTTGTATAAGACCGGCAATGCTGCCCATTTCAGTGTTCATGCCTGTTGCATGGACTACGGCTTTAGCCCTGCCGCCCGTTACAACCGTCCCCATATACACTGAGGAAGCTTTCCGTGAGGAGTCATGAAGCTTGTTTCCTGCTCTGGAAACAGACTTTTCGACAGGTACTGATTCACCGGTAAGCAGGGATTCGTCCACCTGCAGGCTATTGCTCTCAACCAGAGATGCATCCGCAGGTACCCGGTCACCTGTTTCAAGTATGATCAGGTCTCCGGGAACAATTTGCTCTGCCGGTATGGATACGGCTTTTCCATTCCTGACAACCTTTGCTGTCGGCGCTGCAAGACCTTTAAGCGCCTCCATGGTTTTTTCGGTCCTATATTCCTGCACAAATCCAAGGATTGCATTTAATACAACAATGGCTATGATTGTAACAGCCTCTGTCATTTCGCCCATCAACGCAGATATGGCGGTAGAAGCTAACAGAATCAAAACCATAAAGTCGCTGAATTGTTGGAAAAAAATCCGGAACATGGATATCCGCTTGCTTTCGGCCAGTGTATTGGGACCGTGTTCCCGCAGCTTTTTTCCGGCTTCCTTATCGCTCAAGCCGGAATGCGGTTCATTTTCATAAAGGTTTTTTTTCAGCATTGCATCGTGCATACTCAATTTGGCCACACCTCTTTCTATCCATGTCCTATTTTTATTCAAAAAAAGGATTGAATAGTACAGGTAAATGCCAAAGGCAACGCTCCATCCCGGAGTTCCAACAATATAAATTCTACAGGAACCACAAATCATAATAGTGAAAAAGGGGACTGGAATTCTTCAAAAATTAAATAACTTTTCTATATCTACCAACTCAACACATTCTGGAACATAGGTATACCTTAGGTATACCGAATATGTCACACCTACTTCTATCCATAATTCACCTTTAAATTAACATAATACAGAGATCATTTGAAGGTATTGTTGAAAGTAGTGCTCATTTTCTTCAACTTTGATTAGTGCGCCGAAGCAATTTGAATGTCCGGCCTGCGGTTTAGGAATTCTAAGCGGTGTATCCCTGTTAGTATTCTCATATCCCTGCAAGTCCCTTTATATCACACTTCTAAGGTCTTTATATCTTATTTCTTCACTTGATGTTTTACCTTATCCCCTGCGTAGTTGCTGTATTAATTGCTGTAGACATCAATATTTTAACGATAATATTACAAATATTACAGTTGATAGGAAGGAATTACTGCAACAATGTAGAATTATAATCATTGCAAGCTTATGTGTAATTATATAATCGTAAAAAAGTACAACCTTATTCCCACAGATAAAAGCAGTTGAAGCAATTGACTTGACCTACGATGACTGGCTAGTATTTGTGGACTGAGACAGAATATTCAAGCTTGATTGATAGCATCTATACTTGTCACGAAACAGCGGATGGAAGTATAAGTGGGTAATTTGATCTTTAACTGTAATATGTGTATAATAACAGTTTGTAATATTGCTAATCATAGTATTTTATAATAGAATTATCTATGTATTTGCCTGATACGAATATTGAGGTGTGTTTAATGAAAAATGAAATGTGGAACAGACTAAATAGGATTAGAATAAGTGGGTTTAAATCGATATGCGAAATGGAACTTGAACTCAAGAACCTTACTGTATTAATAGGGGCGAATGGAGCAGGCAAGTCAAACTTCGTCTCGTTTTTTAGGCTACTTAATTATATGACAAGTAATAGTCTACCTTCATATATAGCAGAAAAAGGTGGGGCTAATTCTCTACTGCATTTTGGAATAAAAACCACGACTTCTTTAGGTTGTACTTTATACTTTGAAACACAAGCAGGTAAGAATGTATATAATATGAATATGGCAAAAGGGGCAGGGGACACTCTGTTTTTTACTAATGAGGAAGTTGCATTTTCAAGAAGCGGGAGTGTAAATGATGCTCCACTTATTTCATTAGGTGGAGGGCATACAGATACAAAAATGAATTTAAAGGACTTGAATCCATTATCCAAGATAGGTACGACCGCTAAGACCATAAGAAATATTATGAATCAGTGGCGGTTTTATCAGTTTCATGATACTTCGGATACAGCGAGAATAAAACAGCAAACACTTTTGAATGACTGCTATTATTTACGTGCCGATGCAGGAAATATTGCGGCATTTCTTTATATGCTTAAACATAAATATCTTGAATATTATGACAGAATTGTTACTACTATCAGGCAAATTGCTCCATTTTTCTATGATTTTGTGTTAGAACCTACTTATGATAAAAAAAGTATATTGCTACAATGGAAAGATATTAATTCTGATATGGTGTTTAATGCTGACCAGTTATCAGACGGTACTATAAGGACTATTGCACTTGTTACATTACTTCTTCAGCCTCATCTTCCATCATTAGTATGTGTAGATGAACCTGAATTGGGCTTACATCCATATGCAATAGGTGTATTATCATCTTTGTTAAAGAAAGCTTCAAAAACCTCACAAATTATTGTTTCTACTCAATCCGTACCATTAATTAATCAAATGGATATCGAGGACTTGGTAGTTGTTGATAAAATTGCAGGTAAGTCAACTTTTAAAAGGCTAATTCTTCAAGATTTTGAACAATGGCTTAATGATTATTCTCTTGGAGAATTATGGGAATCTAATCTTATTGGCGGGAGGCCATCCAGATGATTAGAATTAATATACTTGTTGAAGGAGATACAGAAGAGGTTTTTGTTAGGGACGTTTTGTCCTCTTACATGAACAGAAATGGATATAGGTACCAAATAGGATATAGTAAAGTTATTACATCAAGAAAGAGAGGAAAAGTCTATAAAGGAGGCGGTAATTGCTTTGCAAAAATAAAAAATCACCTGTTGAATTGGATGAAAAGCGATATAAATGCATTTTATACTACAATGTTTGATTTATATGCATTTCCTGATGATATACCTGGTTTTGATTCCATTAGAGGAATAACCAGTCCTTTTGATAAGGTTAATGAGTTGGAGAAATTACTAGCTAATCAAGTCTTAAGTGAGCATTGTTGGAAGTTTATACCTTATATTCAGTTACATGAGTTTGAAGCTATGATTTTTTCAAATCCAATGCAGATGAGTGTATTTTTTATTGAAGATAGGTTTAAATCATGTATAAGGGAATTAAATGAAATTGCAATGCGATATGACTCACCTGAACATATAAACGAGGGTATAGAGACTGCACCGTCAAAAAGGATTATTAACGCAATTAAAGAGTATGATGATTTAAAACCAGTAGCGGGACCACAGATAGTCGACAGTATAGGAATTGATAGTATACGGCAAAAATGCATACATTTTGATGATTGGTTGAAGAAACTTGAAGAACTTGCTACAATTAATGAAACTTAAAAAAAGGTCAAAACCCTACCTCATTTAGCCAAAGCCACATTTATAACAGGCAGGAACCGGCTGCCCCTCCTGCCATTACTCCGCCCCCAGAACCCTGATGTAGTCGGTATGCGGGTCCGCAGTGCCCTGCAGTTCGCATTTTTCTTCCTTCAATATGTTTATGTAATCAATTATATCCCTGCTTATGCGTTCACCCATGCATATTACAGGGATGCCCGGAGGATAAGCCATAACCATTTCGCCTGCAATTTCACCGATGGATTCCTCCAGTACCACAGCCTTTTTAGGACTATAAAAAGCATCCCTTGGAGAAACAATCATTTTCGGGTTGTCCGGTATTTTTATGGAACTTTTCAGTTCATGAGCCCGGGACCTGGAAGCAATATCCTTCAAGCCTGCAACCAAAGCCTCTGCATCCTCTCTCCTGTCACCCAGGCTTACAATTGCCAGAATATTATATATATCCGACAGCTCTATCTGGATATTGAACTTCTTTCTCAGGATGTTTTCCATTTCATAGCCTGTATATCCCAGGCCGCTTACATTTATACCCAGCTTGGTCTCGTCAAAATCAAAGCAGCCGGGTGTGCC
>VEPD01000373.1 GCA_012027035.1 Ruminiclostridium sp.
ATAATTACAGGGGTTTCTATACCCATTTCCCTTATTTTTTTCAAGACCTCCGTCCCTCTGATTTCCGGCATCTTAATATCTAAAAAAGCCAGGTCGAAACGAGTGTTTTTAAATAATTCTATCGCCTGTTGTCCGTCATTTGCTGTCTGCACTTCATAGCCTTCCAGTTCAAGGCATTTGCTTAATAGTATTCTGATATTCTTGGTATCATCTGCTACCAGCACTTTTTTCATAATAACCTCACGATTTTATTCACTAAAATTAAGCGAAAATGTAAAGCTGCTGCCGGAATCAAGCTTGCTTTCACACCATATTTCCCCTCCATGGGCTTCGATCATTTCCCTGACCACTGCAAGCCCCAAACCCGTACCGCGAATTTCGGGATCGCCGTCCTTTACCTGAACGAACTTATCAAAAATTCTGTCCAGATATTCTTCAGGTATCCCTGCGCCTGTATCCTTTACTTTCACAAGCATTTTACCGTTATTCACCAAAGCGGATACGCATATCTCATCCCCCGCATTGGTATATTTTAAAGCATTGGAAACCAGGTTATTCAATACCCATGTTATCTTTTCATAGTCTGCTTTTACTCTGGGCAGATCATCTTCACATTCATAGTAAAGGCTTATTTCCTTTTGCTCAGCCTGCTGGTAAAACTGCTTGATGGAATTCTCGATAATGCTGCAGATAGCATGAGGCTCAAATTTGTATATAGCCTTTCCCGACTCTATTTTTATCAGTTCAAGCAGGTTGGCGACAAGTGAGGCCAGCCTTTCACCATCCTCCTGAATGGCATTTACTACGTCTGTTTGTTCAGCATTCAAGGCACCCATACCTTTGTTCAGCATTAAATTTGCCCCCATCATAATAGATGTGAGAGGCGTTTTAAATTCATGTGAGATTGTGGCGATAAAGTCGGTACGTATTTTTTCCAGCTGTTTGAGCTGCGTTACATTCTGGAATGCAATTATAAGGCCTGTCAGATTAGTGTTGTAATCCTTTATTACAGTCACAATTACGTTGAAATAGTATTCTTCATGCTCGGATTCCAGCAGAATTATTTTCTGCTTTGTATCTTCATCGGATTCAAAGGTGTCTGATATAAAGCTAAACAATTCCCCGTTTTTTATTGCCTCAAGGAAATGCCTGTCGGTGACCTTTTCTTCATTAATGCTGAAAAACTTTTCACAGGCGTTATTCAAAAGTACTATTCTATAATTCGTATCAAGCACTATTAACGGGTCTGCAATGCTTTTTACTATTGCAAGGGATTTGTTTTTCTCCGATAATAGCTTTCCCAGGGTACTCTGTTCATACTGCTGAAGCCGCCTTGTCATATTGTTGAATTCCTGGGCCATCTCGCCTATTTCATCATGCGAGATGACATCGGCCTGCCGGTTTATATCTCCTGCCTTGACTGATTTCATTGTTTCGATAAGTGAATTGATCGGGTTGAGAAATATGTTGATAAAATGCCTTGAAGCCAAAAAGCCGCCGGTCAGGGCAAAGAACGTCATTATCAGTATGATATACATAGATTGTTTTGTATTTTGAGTAGCCTGATCCTTGCTGCTGAACATGGCTTTTTCATTAATTGCAATAAGTTCCTTCAGGTATTTCTTGATTGTTGAAAATTCCGGCTGGATGGTTGAATTATAAAAATCGACTGATTTTGCTATGTTCTGATTCATGCGTATTTCCTGCAATTCGGAAAATAATTTTAAATACCCTGTATAGCTTTTGTTTACTTTTTCTATGAGGTCTTTTTCTCCATGTTCGGTAATATTATTATACTCAACATGGTACCATTTTAAAAATGTACTGCTGTTTTCGGAAAAAAGACCGATCCCATTTTGCCTGTCTACATTGATATATATCAAGACGGCGCTGTCCTGCCTTTCGATAGCTTCAAGCATATTGTATATTGCGCCGATACTCTTGTAATTATCC
>VEPD01000395.1 GCA_012027035.1 Ruminiclostridium sp.
ATATAATATCAGCCCCCGAAAATGTTCAAGAAATATAGAATCAAAGGCAAAGTCACCATAGATAATATAGTGGTGACTATGACATTATCGGCTGCAAAGCTGCTGTCCGAACCGTATTGGGCTGCAAGAGCCGGAATTATGGTAGCGCAGGGCATTGACAATTCCAGCACTACGATGACTCTGACAAAAGGATCAAGCGCTTTACCCAGAGTAAGCAGAATAATAAACGCAAGTACCGGCATTACCAGCAGCTTGAAAAACGCAAGAACAAATGTCGGATACTTTTTTATCAGGCCCGAAATGCTTCCGAGACTGCTTTCAGCCAGAGCCAGGCCGATAAAAAGCATAATCAGTGCAAGTGTTGTATTGCCCAAAGGGTTCAAAGTATTGTACAGTGTATTGTAGACGAGTTTTAAACCGGCATTTCCATTTACGATAGTATGAAGGTTTATTAATGCAAAGAGCAATCCAAGAGCAAAAGACACTGTATTGGCATTGAAGAGATGCTTCAGATTTTCTTTCCAATGATTGCCTTTGTGCTTATTCAACAGATATACCCCAAGTGTCCAGATCAAAGTATCATGTACTATGACAAAGAATACCGCATAAACCAATCCCTTTTCGCCGAATATTGATTTAAACAGGGGTAAAGCCAGATAGCCCACGTTCCCGAACATTGAATGAGCCTTATAAATGTTGGCGGCAGCGTCTTTCAGCTTCAGAAGGCTGCTTGTCATGCTGCCGGCGGCAAATGATAACAGAATGAATACAAATGCGCACACGCCTATCCATATGCCGTCGGTAATGGTCCTCGGGGTGAAATCGTATGAAGCCATGGTACTGACAATAAGCGCAGGCGCAGTAATTCTGATAACTACACTGGAGACATACATTCCGGATTTCTCCGGCAAATATCCGGTTTTGCCGGCCAACCAGCCTATAAAGGCTAGAATCGTCATGACTGCTATTTGATTGACTATTATTCCAAACTGCTGCATATTTTTTATGTCCTATTCCCACTCGATAGTTGCAGGAGGCTTGCTTGTTATATCATAAACTATCCTGTTTATGTGCTTGACTTCATTTACAATCCTGTTGGAAATTTTCTCCAATAAATCATAGGGAATCCTTGCCCAATCCGCAGTCATAAAATCAGTGGTAGTGACAGCCCTTAATGCAAGTGTATAATCATAAGTCCTCTCATCGCCCATCACACCCACACTCCGCATACCGGTCAGAACTGTAAAATATTGATTGATGTCGCGCTTCAACCCGGCTGCGGCAATCTCCTCCCTGAAGATGTGGTCCGAATCCCTTAATATTTCAAGCTTTTCACGCGTAACATCGCCAATTATCCTAATTGCAAGGCCTGGCCCCGGGAAAGGCTGACGCCAGACGATCTCTTCGGGGATGCCAAGCTCTTCTCCCGCTTTCCTGACCTCATCCTTAAAAAGATTTCTCAGAGGCTCGATAATTCCTTTGAAATCCACATAGTCAGGCAAACCGCCTACATTATGATGGCTTTTTATAACCGCCGCGTCGCCGGTACCGCTTTCAATGACATCGGGGTAAATGGTTCCCTGTACAAGGAAATCCACTTTGCCTATTTTTTTCGCTTCATCTTCGAATACACGGATAAACTCTTCGCCAATGATTTTACGCTTTGTTTCCGGGTCGGCGACCCCGGCCAGCTTCTTAAGAAACCTGTCCTCGGCATTGGTCCTTATCAGGTTTATATCAAACTGTTTTCTAAAGACCTGCTCCACCTGGTCTCCTTCATATTTTCTCAACAGACCGTGGTCTACGAAAATACAAGTCAGCTGTTTACCGACAGCTTTATGTAAAAGAACCGCGGCAACGGATGAATCCACTCCGCCGGACAGAGCGCACAATACAGACTTATCACCGACCTTCTCCCGGATTGCTCTGATTGACTGTTCGACAAAAGAGGACATTTTCCAGTCCCCGGAGCAGCCGCAGACCTTGTAAAGGAAGTTGTTCAGCATCTGCCGGCCTTTGGGAGTATGCATGACTTCCGGATGAAATTGAACGCCATAAAATTTTTTATCTGCATTTTCCATTGCTCCAACAGGACAATTTGAGGAGGATGCTACATTTTTGAAGCCCTCCGGAGGCTTCTTTACATAATATGTATGGCTCATCCAGCAGGTAGTGTTTGGTTCAATGCCTTCAAAGAGCACACTTTCAGTGTCCACATTTATGTCCATCTTTCCGTATTCCCTTTGATCGGCCTTCACTACCTCGCCGCCAAGCATGTATCCCATAAGCTGCATGCCGTAACAGATACCCAGTATGGGTACTCCCAGGTTGAAAATTTCCCTGTCGCAGAAAGGCGCCCTGGGATCCAGCACCGTTGCCGGCCCGCCGGTAAATATAATGCCCTTCGGGTTCAGTGATTTTATTCTCTCTATTGATGCATTGTAAGGGATGACTTCGCAATAAACATCTGCTTCCCTTACTCTTCTGGCTATCAGCTGGTTGTATTGGGCGCCGAAATCTATTACAAGAATGAGCTGGTTTTTCATGTCCTACCTCTTTCCTTTGTAATATAATTAACTATTATATATAACAGGCTTGCGGTTGTAAACAATGAACTTCATTAACTATAGTTGATTACATCAAATTTCACAGATATAATAGTTCTGAAATATAAAAATATTATTAATCTTTAAAATTCGGAGCAATATATGGGTAAAATCTCTGTAGAGTATGATTGCGGTGTGCCCCAACTGGCATGCACAGACTGCGGGAACTGTGACAGCATAATGGGTAAAAGTCTTTGCAGTACGGTAAGCAGAGGCTGCTGTCATTACTTTCCCGAATTCACTCTTGCTGAGATACAGCGCCTGCTGCATCTACCGGATGGTGGCAAAGCTCTGGATACTATTCTGGATTATCCGGGAACCGTTATAAACAATTTCAATCTACATGCAAAAGGGCATTTTGAAAAGGAAGCATATGATAATTATTTTGCAGGTGGCGAGCTTCTTGAAACGGGTAAAATAATGGATCATACCATATTCTTCAGGACATGTCCCTTTGTCAGGGAAGGCAGCGGCTGTATTTTCCCGGTACGCTTCAGAACCACTGTTTGTAATTTATTTATTTGCAGCGAAATAATCGAAAACCCGGGATATCATAACGAATTCAAGCCATACATAGAAGAACGCATGCGCTATTCCAGATGGATATACCGTGAAAGCGCAGAATTGCAGCATATTCTTACCGAAAACGGCATAAATCTTGTACTGAACCTGGAATCTTCGCTAAAGCTGCTATCGGAGTTTGCATTAAATGAGTATAAGTTCCCCATATTGGAGCCGGTAGAATATTGAGGTTATTTTACTATAACTATTTTACTTAAATATGAGATTTATGTAAATTATTGTTGTGTAAACATTTATTTTGTATTATAATATATCTGTGGTGGTTACCATGAACGTTAAGACTCCTTATCATAGTGAGCAAGAAGCACTAATCTTGCTATTAATGCTTCTATACTCTCTATGAAAGGGGGTGAAAAGATGAGTTTTCTTCCCTTGCTTGAACTGGCTTCAAGGATAATAAGTATTTCTGCCGGAGTACTAACACTCTACATAGGAATACGAAAATTCATAAAAGCAGGTAAGAGCAAAACAAAAAGGAACGCATCAAATGACGTTCCTAAGTAACACCACAGACAGATATCCGACAGGGCATCTGTCTGCTTATATTATAGCACATATAATTAAAAAGTAAACAATTTATATAAAAATTCGTAAAATAGGTGGAGGTGTAATCAACTATGAGAAAAAGGTTACTCATGGCAGCGTTACTTGCAGGTATGGTATTGTTACTTGCCGGATGCGTTCCGGGAGACGGTTCAATTGATCCCGCAAAGCCGGCAGGTTTCTTCTGGGGTGTTTGGCATGGCTGGGTAGCGCCGATATCCCTGATTATCGGATTATTCAACAAAAACATCAGGGTCTATGAAGTGCTGAATACCGGCTGGTGGTACGATTTCGGTTTCTATATCGCCATAATCAGCGGCTTCGGCGGTTTATC
>VEPD01000118.1 GCA_012027035.1 Ruminiclostridium sp.
TTCGCCATATACCATGGTCAATTTCCACTTTAGTGCAAGCTCATCCCTGTATTTAATCATTTCAGGTATTTTATAATGTGTGTCGATGTGCTAAAGAGGTATGGGCACATGCCCGAAAAACGCCTTTCTTGCCAGCCAAAGAAGTACCGTACTGTCTTTCCCGATGGACCAGAGCATGCAGATGTTTTTAAATTCCCTGTATGCTTCCCTAAGTATATAAACGCTCTGAGCTTCCAATTTATCTAAATGCTTCACCTTTTAACCTCCCTGATTTAATTTAACAGAAAACACCTCTTTTGAAAAGATGCATTCCCTTTTATGCTGGAGTATGTCCCGGACTGTGAAGCCCGCATTCCTTTTTATCGGGATCCTCCCACCACCATCTGCCGCCGCGCACATCCTCGCCGGGCCTTACCGCCCTGGTGCAGGGCTGGCAGCCAACGCTCCGGAAACCGTTGTTATAAAGATTGCTGTATGGCACGTTGAACTTCTTTATGTATTCCCAAACCTTTTCTTCCGACCAGAACGCAATAGGGTTTATTTTGTAAATTGAATGGTTATTATCCCATTCAAAAATCTCCACCTCCTGACGGGTCAGGGACTGGTCTCTCCTTAAGCCGCAAATCCAGCCGTCCACAGTACTCAAAACCCTCTTCAGGGGATTAACCTTTCTGATCTCGCAGCATTTCTTTCTGAACTCGACGCTGTCATAAAAGAAATTCGGACCGTATTTTGAGACCATTGCTTCCAGTTCACCGCTTTCAGGTGCATAGACCTCATAATTGAATTCATATCTTTTCATGGTCTCTTCCATAAGGTCATAAGTCTTCTGAAAGTGCCTTCCGGTGTCAATAAAAAAAATCCTTGATTTTTGGTCAACTTTTAATAGCATATCGGTTAGCACTTGATCCTCGATAGACATACTGGAAGCGAGAATCGCTTTTTCTGTTCCCAAAGAGCTGATAATAAGCCTTAACGTATCTTCAGCAGTCTTATTCCTATACTCACTGTTTAATTCTTCTACATTCAAATTGTTCAATATTATCCCTCCCGGTACTCTGTCAACTTTAAAAATACACTATGGCATCAAGCCTGATTCTGATTCTATAAGCATTAATCTTAATGGATATAGCATGAAATCAGACTTGATACACTACCTTGCTAAATATGAAATTCAGGTTCCCTGGCTCTGCCAAATTTTATCATGTTCCAAATTCTTTCGTGGAAAAAGTATAGTAGTGTTTTAGTAATCAACTCTACAAATCCGATGGATAATGCAAATTTGATTTTGCCTGTTATAAAGAAAGAGATCAAAATAGTATCAAATGTCCCGGTCATTCTCCAGGAAACTGCCTTGGCAATACTTCGTATGGGTCTATCCGTCATAACTATACCCCACCCTGTTATTCCAATTTATTTACCCATCTTTCATATAAATCAAATCCTCTTGTTTTCGGAAGACAGGGTATTGAATCCCCCTCCGGAAAAATCTATTTCCGAGTATTCGTATATGTTTTATCGGTGATTATCATTTTAATATCTATCGCAATATATGTCAATACTTTTTGAAATAATTTCTTGATATCTTATCGGATTAGTCGGATTTAGCTGATTTTTCTACTTTAGCAATACCAATAGCCAGGTTGTCCCATAGAATCTTTTCTACCATCTCTACCTGGTTTTTTTCACATTCAATCATAAGAAACACTTCCGTAGATCTGTTTTTAACTTTATTTTTGCTTCTCCTTCGCCCTTTGGGAATGACGTCGATGATAAACCCAAAAACAGCCCCTAAAACCAAACCTATGAGGCCCCATATTATTGGACCCCATTCCAGTAAAAAACCGTATATACCGCCAAAAATCATAAATAATGTGCCAAGTATAATAGACAAATCAAAAAGGCTTATACCGTCAGATTGATTTATCGTATCGAATAGTTTCCGTTCTTCGTCTCGTTTATCAAGCGGAACTGCGAATATTTTTTCCCTTTGTATACCCTTGCTTTCAAGATATCCGATTGCGAGTTCCAAATGGGTGCAGTATGTAAAAGAAGATATAACATACATTAGAGAACCTCCGTCATTCAATTCCCGCTATACTTTTCATACAGGCATTTTAAATTGGCACTCTGATAATTATCTTTTAAAAACTTTGATTGCTCAATATCAAACAACTTGTTATACTCTACAGCATTTACGTAAGCATCATAAATTGAAAACCCATAAATAGATGGCAAAAATAGCAGCCACTCGGCATCTGCAACAGCTTTAGCCTGTGAAAAATCACCAATCAATGAAAAATAAATGGCCTCCAGCAGATGGGAATAATAGGTTATTGCAATCAGCCACCCCAGTACAAAAAAACCTATAGGAAGCCTGTTTGTGGTCAAGTGTCCTGCTCCCGGCATAAATGCGGATATTAATGCAGTAAATTTCGGACTTCTTTTATCAAAGTAGTTTATTTCCATCGAACTTATTCTGAATGGGATAATAGGAGACCTTTCGAACTCCGCCAGTTTAGTGAACTTATTTAAATCAACCGTTACCCGATAACTGCTTATAATCGCATATATGAATAAAGGGATATAAAGGAACGCCCACCTTTTTTCAATAGCATTTTTAGCAAGTTCAAATCTGCCCTGAAAAGAATACATTATTGCAATGTTAATGTTAGCGTTGATATTTACTATCATTTCCCAGATAAATAAAGTAAATCCCTGTATATAGCTTCCCAGCAAAATATGCCCAGAGCCGGGAAAAAACACCGACCACGTCGCTATAACGTACGGATTCCTTAAATGCAGGTAGTTCGTTGAAAACGCGGAAACGATACCTTTGGGCCTACGCTGGTTTCTTATTGACTGAGATAAACTATCCATCCAATATCTCCATTTATCAATATTCCATTTATATCATTCCAAATTATTTATAAATAAAACATGAATGCTCTTGACAGCAATAATAATTTGCTTTAATATGAAAATGTAATTGATAATGATTATCATTAACGTTTTTAAAGGAGGTTTATATGTTCAGCAGTCTATTGATCACTCTCAGGGAAGGTTTGGAAGCAGCCCTGATTATTGGCATTATTCTGGGATACTTATCGAAAGTCAATCAAAAGCAACTTTATAAGCATATTTTTATTGGAACCGGACTTGGCATTATTGCCAGTATTTTGGCAGCCATCCTGTTTGAAAGATTTGCCGGCGGCTTCGAGGGCAAAGCGGAGCAAATCTTTGAAGGTATTGTCATGCTGGTTGCAGTTATTATTCTTACAACTATGGTATTATGGATGAATAAACAGAGCAGAATCATTGGCTCGGATATTCGCGGAAAGATTGATGCAGCAGTTGGTAAAAGCCAGGCTTGGGGTTTGATATCACTCGCATTTGTATCAGTCTTTCGCGAAGGTATAGAAGTAGTTTTATTCATAAA
>VEPD01000127.1 GCA_012027035.1 Ruminiclostridium sp.
AATGTGGAGGGGTTTTATGAGAAAGAGCAATACACTTTTGGGAGCACTATTCATTATTATAGGAGGACTGCTGCTCTCGGCAAAATATTTATTGGGGGATAGCTTAATCAATCTGGGGCCTGAAGATTTCTGGCCTATGATAATACTGCTGGTGGGTGTTGCGTTTGAACTTGCGTATTATGTTTCCCTGAAAGCTCCGGGATTTTTGGTTCCGGGAGGAATTCTGACCACCTACGGTATTTTATTTTTCTTTGAAGCAGCAACCGATTTCAGGTTTGCGGCGTATACCTGGCCTATATACATCATAGGTGTGGCAGTGGGTTTGTTCCAATTGTACATGCACTCCGGAAAACCAAAGGGTCTGCTTATAGCAGTGTCAATTCTTGCATGTATCGCTGTACTTACATTTATAGTCATGCTTTTCCGGATATTCTTAAGTACAGTGGATTTCGGGCTGGTGATCCCGGGGCTGTTAATAGTTGTTGGAGCGTTGCTTGTGCTGGGTAAGGGGATAAAAAACCGTTCATATTAGAAGCAGTGTAACCACAGCCCAGCTCTTGGCGGGCTGTTTTTTTTCATCGAATCAGGGTTGATAGAGGACTAATCCTGTCCATCAAAATCATGGAGGTATCAGATCCTGCTTTATTTTTTGTCAGATCCAAAAAAAAGTGGTTAGCCGTTGGGCTAACCATGTAAAGGGGGTCAAAATGTATTTTGTGAGGTCAGATATAGTATTGACCCGGCTGAACATTTTTTATACATTCTTTTTATAATTTTATAAAATTTTCTTGTATTATATTGTTTAAGGCATTGAACCAGGTTAAAATTTGTTTAAAATCGAGTGGGGCATCGAGTCCAGGAATTTGTCCGGCACATTTACTCATCCTTCAAATCCCTCAATAGCCAAGCCTCCGTTTTATCTTTAATTTCATCAACTATATTCTCAATATGCTTGTGGGAACAATCAATAACAATATCCGCAAAGCTTTTATAAAGCGGCGTCCTTTCCTTATAGAGGCTTTCAAGAGTCTGACCGCTCTTAAGTGCAATTCCGCGGGTTTTTACGTTTTTGATGCGGCGCTGGATGCTAAAAAGCTTCAGATCCAGGTAAACAATTACGCCATTACTCTTCAAATGTTCCATTGCAGCTTTGCTATATATAACACTGCCGCCGGTAGCAATAATGTGATTTTCCGTTTTTATACCAAGAATTATGTTTTCTTCGATTTTAATAAAGGCTTCCAGTCCATCATTATTGATTATATCTTGCAGATACCGGTTTTCCTGCTGCTGGATCAAAAGGTCCGTATCTATGAAAGGCTTTTTTACGGCCTTTGCGAGAATTACTCCGATAGAACTTTTACCAGCTCCGGGCATTCCGGTTAAAATAATATTCCTTTTCATATATTCATCACCTTTCTAACGATGGCTGCCTATCATATACTTGCGGGGAGGAATGCCATAGTTATTCTTAAAGGATCGAATAAAATTTGAATAATCGTTGAAACCGCATTTTGAGCATGCCTCCGTTACGGAAAACCCATCTTTGAGCATTGATTTTGCTGCAATCAGACGTTTCTGGCATATATACCTGTGTATTGTAAAACCTGTGTGCTTTTTAAATTCCCTCAGAAGGTGGTATTTGCTCATGAAGAATTTGGAAGAAATATTATCCAGCAACAGATTTTCACAAAGATTATCGTTTATGTATCTGATTACGGTATTGATTTTTTCATTGAACTCAATGTCTATGGTTATATCATCTTCATAAGTTTCCAAAACAGCCCGGTTTAAATATATGATAAGCTCAAGAAGGTAAGTATTTCTAAGAAGCGGATTGCCAAAAGCAGAATTTGTACAGGCTCTTTCAAATCTGTTAAGAATTGATTTTATATTTGCAGACATCTCGGAACCGGGACGAAGCAGATTATGCCGTTTTGGTAAGTCCATCTCAAAGCACATGGAAAGGTTTGTACCTTCGATGCTCTGGCTGTGAAGGAAGTCGGGATTAACCCACAGCACTATTCTTTGATAAGACTCTCCGGGTTCTATTACAGGCTTGTGCAGTTCCCTGCTGTGCACGAGCAGAATGTCTCCCGGTTTCAGTCTGTAGGACGTTCCTTCAATGATATAGGATACTCTGCCGGAAATATATATGTAGATTTCATAAAAATCATGGTTGTGATATTCCACTTCCACAGTAGGGTCATCAACATAGTGAAAGTATTCGAAATCGGGTGTAACCATATGCTGCCTTGTTGTAAACGCCTGCTTGAACAATTGCATCCATCCCCCCGGTTTATTTGATACAATAATGATAAAGCAATTTTTGCAATAAATCAAGCAATAATCGTCAGGATTATTGTAATTATCAGCAATATAATTATTACTGTAAAAGCGCTTACAGAGGATAAGGGACACACCCTCTGAGTTGAAGGTAATCCGAAGAAAGGTGCAGGGACACACCTTCTGAATAACGGGTCACGAGAATCATAGGTGCAGGGACACACCCGCTGAGTTACGGGTCACGGGAATCATAGGTGCAGGGACACACCCGCTGAGTTACGGGTCACGGGATATGAGGAGGGAATGTCCCTGTTTGAAAAAAGTGAATGTCCCTGTTTGAAAAGAAGGAATGTCCCCATTTGAAAGGGAGGATTATTATGGATATTGAATTAAGAAAAAATTGTGCATACTCATTAGTCGTGCCAACGAGCATGGGAGTCCGTATTACGCCTTTAAACGGGCAGCCGGTACATTCCAGCGACATGTTTGTCATGCAGGCTACCAGCGCCGAGACTTATGTAGCCAGCATTTCATCCTATCTGGGTCTGCCGGTCAAAGTTCTTACAACATTCGTAAAGGACAGTCCCATTGCCAGCTTTATAAAAAGTAATCTTGCTTCCAGACGTATGACCTACGAGGGCAGGGATGTTCCGCAGGGAGGCCCATGGGGCTACAGGCATCAGTTCAACATAGCAGACAGCGGTTATGGCTCCCGCGGGCCGAGAGTACATAACGACCGCGCCGGAGAGGTCGGGCGGACACTTAATGTGGGGGACTTCGACCTGGAAAGGATATTCGACAGGGAAGGCGTGCAGGTTTTGCACTTGTCGGGATTGATCGGAGCGCTTTCTCCTGAAACGGGGGTATTCTGTCTGGAACTTGCGCGGGCTGCAAAAAAATATGGCACAAGGATATCCTTTGATCTGAATTACAGGGCGTCCTTCTGGAAAGGCCGCGAACAGGAACTTCATAATATATTCTCAGAGATTGCCGGGATCTCCGATATACTTGTGGGTAACGAAGAGGATTTCCAGCTGTGCCTGGGTATAGAAGGCCCCGAGTCTGGCGGGAAAGACCTTGCTGCAAAAATCGGCAGCTTCAAGGGAATGATTGGCAGGGTAAAACAGGCATATCCTAACTCCTCAGTTTTTGCAACAACACTGCGCCAGGTTGTAAATTCAAACAGCCACCTTTGGGGAGCGATCATGCTTGAGGGTGAAAGCTGGCATGTGGTTGAACCCAGGGAAATACATGTTCTTGACCGTATCGGCGGCGGAGACGGCTTCGTCGGTGGTTTGCTGTATGCTATCCTTAAAGGCTGGGCCCCTGAAAAATGGGTTCAATTCGGATGGGCAAG
>VEPD01000475.1 GCA_012027035.1 Ruminiclostridium sp.
CAGCGATGCAGCTAAAGAAAAAGCAACATTTATAACCCTGTACGGTATGGAAAATTCAAAAAAAATGCTAAAGGATAATGTAGCCGGAGCGGTTGAAGCCCTAGATGCCTTTGGCTCAAAATCATTTTTTTTAAAAGAGCTGGCATATTACATACAAAGCAGAAACAGTTGATATATTTAATGCTTTGAGGTTTTCGCCATAATGTTAAATTTTAAAGGAGAAATTATTGAATATTCTAGGGGAAATATTAAGAAACAACGCTATAACTGTCCCTGTTTTGGCCTGGTTTATAGCGCAGTCAATAAAAGTGGCTGCTAAAATGGTAAATGATAAAAAAATTGATTTTACTTTGTTTGTAAGTTCGGGAGGTATGCCCAGTTCACACTCCTCCTTCACGGTTTCCCTTGCATTTGTGCTTGGGAAGGATTATGGCTGGAATTCAGGATTATTCGGCTTGTCAGTGGCATTCGCGCTAATTGTCATGTATGATGCGGCAGGTGTAAGAAGGGCGGTAGGCAAGCAGGCAAAGGTTTTAAACAAACTTATTTATACACATATGGACAGGCCGCAGCTTGAGAAGAAGCTCAAGGAGCTTGTGGGACATACCCCCCTTGAAGTATTCATGGGCGCGCTTTTGGGTATTGCCACAGGCTTGTTGCTGGGATAGGTTTTTACTGATAAGGTATGAATTTTTTCAAATCAGCGGCAAATCAGTCGATTGCTTTTCGGGACAAGAGGCATTTCAATCTTTATTGCAATGCCAAACCTTTCACCATTTCCTTTTATTAAAATATAATATTATTATATTGATTCCGCTAGTACTCTGATAATGGAGTAGTACTTGCTGTACATTATCTTTACAGTTGAGCTTATGACAGTATATTAGTTTCAATGAAATAAAAAAACAGGAGGGTATGTAATGAATCAAAAACTCATACGTCTACAATCCTATATACTTTCAGTTGTATTTTTTTTGACGATATTTGCGGGACAAATCATTTTTATAGAAAAATCCTTTGCAGCCACTCAATCAAGGACATTTACAAAAACCATAATGCAAACAATCAACTATACTTATTTAACAAACCCGTGGACAACGGTAAGCAGCGTAGCATCGCCTAGCACAGTGCCAACATCCTACTCTATCAACGAAGATGGTTATACAGGCAGCATTCCCCGTACGAGTTTTGTTAATACTACGCCATGGCATATGACAGGGAGTGCCAGTTCACCGTATCCAGGACGATATTATAATTACTATCAAAGCGTCTGGACAGCAACATATAATGGAACATTAACAAAAACCGTTCCCGATCCAACGCCAACACCAACACCCGTGCCTACACCCACACCTACGCCGGTACCTTTAAGTGATCTTGTAATAACCTCACTTTCATGGTCGCCGACAAGTCCTATTACAGGTAATAATGTAAGCTTTACTGCAACAGTAAAGAATCAGGGATCAGGCACAAGTCCTAATGGAGTAATACATGGAGTAAGTTTTCGTGTTGATGGAACAGAAGTTGCTTGGTCTACAAGCTTTTCTTCTTCATTGGCGCCGGGAGCATCAACAAATATTACTGCCGGAGGATGGAGTGCTACAGTCGGTACTCATACGGTTAATGCCTGTGTAGATGTGGCGGTGCAAAGAATAAGTGAAAGCAATGAGTCTAATAATTGGTCGAGTAATTTGACCATGAACGTTACAAACCAAACACCAACGCCTACACCTACTCCAACACCAAATCTTCCTCAAAGCGTAACAATTACTTATCCGATTTCAAATGGAAATTATAACAGAGGTAACATAACAGCGGCATGGGATGCAATCAGTGGAGCTTCTTATTTGCTGTATATGCGTGATTTAACGGTTAATATGCTTATATTGGATGGTGTAAGTGCAGGAACTACTAATTTATATAATATTTTAAGTAAATACTTCTACGAAGGGCACAAATATAGAATAACAGTAAAAGCGACTGTCGGTTCATCAGAAGTTTGGGGGGACAAGAGTTTTAATATAAATCTTTCAGACGCACGGCAGGAAATTATTGATCGAGGTAATGCAATGATAGGTTATTCGTGGACTCCGGCACAAAGTGTAAGAGCGTGGCGCGATAATTTAGAGAATAAATTCTTACCTGGTGTCACATATAGTGGAATCCCATATAGTCAGACAGCATACCAATGCAGTATAAGCTCGGTATCTTGGCCGTACGGTTCATATTTTGATTCGAAGTTAAATGATAGCTCATCAGGGTTCTATGATGACTATACACGATTTGACCCTCCGATAATAATGCCCAAATATGGGAACGACTGCTCGGGGTATACAAGCATATGCTGGAATATTAATAGAGAGACAACAGTTGGAATTGCTACTCATAGCCGAGTAGGAAAAACTTCTGAAACATATTTAA
Source organism: Ruminiclostridium sp. (assembly GCA_012027035.1). Classification (GTDB taxonomy): domain Bacteria; phylum Bacillota; class Clostridia; order Acetivibrionales; family DTU013; genus MnB-11. Next base: position 2,422 of record VEPD01000475.1, read on the forward strand.
AACAGTATGCCAGGATGTCACCAGGTGATGCTTTCGTAGTAAGTGGTTCTCATACATTTGTATTAGAACGTATTGAGGCAGTAAATGATAGCAGCGGGAATTTGATAAAACTAAAATTTATTTGCAATGAGCAAACGCCCTATAACAGTAGAGAGAGAATATGGTATTCAAATGATTGTTCTAACGATGGATATATATCCGTTAGCAAAAATTCTACTTTAGCACAAGATTACACATGGGATTGGCAATAAAAAAATTATTAACGGGGTAAAAAGATTATGAAGAAAGTAAAAATACCATATGCTAATAGAATGTTTATAGCATTGTGTGTTATTGCAATAATTATTTTGAGTATAATGATTATTTCAAAAACAGGTAATGAAATTGGGCAGGAGGTATTTACAGAAAAAGAAGATGTAAACTCTGAAAGGATAGAGATATTTATTGATAATAACCAGTTGGAATTTATACAGGAACTTGACGGTATTGAATATTATGCTGATGTCAAATATGTATACAAGGATTCATCGCAGAATATTCTGGCTGCAACGAAAGTATCATGGGCATCAAGTGATAACATGATTATTGAAGTAAAAGAAAACGGAGCAATAGTTCCAAAGGCTGAAGGGATTGCAATAATATCCGCTGAGTATAATGGCCTCCATGATACCAAAGAAGTAGTAGTAAAGCAAGTTAAAATTAAAAAGATTGATATAATTGAAACTAGCAACAACCCATTTCAATATTCGGTTGTTGCAGAGACGCCTGATGGAAGAAGAGTTGACATTACTGAGAATCAAGATATTCAATGGACAATAAGTGATAGCAGTTTAATATCAATTTATTCAGGTAAAATACACATTAAAGGCACTAATGAAGATATAGATAAGAATGTAAAAATAACAGCAACATTTAAGGGTATTTCTGTAGATATGGACATTAAAGTAAAAGACAAGATCATTGATACTTCAAAAATCAGATTAAATAAAGGTAAGGTTCTAATCGAAGATATAAACGGCGTTGTCCCCGTACATGCTATTGAGGAGCTGCCGGACGGTGGTACCAGGGATATTTCAAGCATTGTGACCTGGACATCAGAGAACACAGGAGTTGTAGATGTTTATCAAGGGATAATATATGCAAATAATGAGGGCATGACAGTTGTAAATGCCGTTTATATGGATTATCATAAATCTATTGAAGTGATTGTTAAGCAAGCGGAGCAAAAGGAACAAGTGGTACATCCGCTTCCTTGATGTATTATTTTATAAGGATCAAGAAAAGGCCTGAGGGGGATAATGAAATATGAAGAAAGCATTTTTAGGCATCTTTATAGTATTAACTATAATTTTCTCACTTTCAGGATGTGGGTATAAACCGGATTCGACTCAGACACCGGGAGATACTCAAATAACAAAGAAAGAAACCGATGAGGCAATATCGGCAACTAATACAGAAGCAACAACAGAACGTGAGGTAAATTTGAGTACAGAAATTACATCCTCGGAAAATGTAACCGATACCAAAATAGTACTGGATAAGACGTACCGTAATGACAGGTTCGATTTTGAGTTCAAATACCCAGGTATTTGGAGCTTTGTTGAAGAAATTAAGAATAAAACATTTCCTGACCATGGTGCTGTTGTTTTTATAGATAATGATAGTGTAAGTCCAACTCCGATAGTTAATTTTACTGATCTAAAAGATTATATCCGTATATATGGTCAGGTATCAACTCCTGCTCTTTCTGGGGAACCGACAGGTGAGTTTGTTACTGATAATGGAGTTAAGGGTAAAGTTTATTTTAAAGAAATTGAAGGCAGGCAATTAACGAGTATAGTATTTTCAAATGAGAATGGAAAACATGGATATGGATATGCTGCTTCAGTATATGTCAGTAAAGAACTGTATGAAAAATATAAAGACGTGATAACCAGAATATTGAAAAGTATCAAACTACCGTAAAAAGAATCAGTCATTATCTTAAAATATGAGGGGAATATTCTCACTCTATTATATGAAATCCCAAAATAGCTTTGAAGTGAGAAAATTCAGAGAAAAACTGTTTGATATATTAATAGATAGCTATATTGAATAAGCATAAACCCGATAAAACGAAATAAACGCACTTACTGTGTTTTTTGCATATAAATCAAGTGTCAATAATTCTTTATAGATTTGCATGTATGTGTTATAATTTAAATTCGAAACGCTAAATTGCTGTAGCAAAACAATTAGCTTTAGCGTCAATAAGGGACATTTCTCTACTTAAGAGGAATACTTGATATTTGAGGATGTGTCCTTTACTTTAAACAAAAAGGTGGCGCAGTATTCTAGTCAGTACTGACGTTTCTGAAGACGGGGCTAAAAATCCGTTTAAGGGCATATCGATGAAGTTCCTTGTGTCGGCTTGTTACGCCCAGTGGTGGGTCGATGCTGGGAGTTAAGGTTTAGGGGCGATCTGCAATGGCATGCAGGCGTTGACCCCTCTACCGTGGAGACCCTACCTTTTGGAAGAAAAGCCAGTCTCCGGCCATTTGAGGCATTCGGCCAAAGCCGGATCTGCCTAAAATCGAGTGGGCTCGATGCCCCCGAGATTTTGACATATGGACGGCAGACTGCCACCTCAACCACGAGAAGGGATTAAACCTGTTAGGCGGTATCTAACGATGCTGTGAACAGTGTAGCCTGCCTTGAGTGAATCCGGTGGATAATGGATCAAATGCGCGTGTACTGGCCGGTACTCCTGCATTATCGCTATTCGAAACCGTGTTTGCAAAAGAGGCTAGGAAACGGACAGACTGCAGAGGAAAACTCCTAGGCTGTTTTACCAAGATATGTTGGGGATTGAAGTGTGGACTAAGTGGTAATCAGGTCCCGCCAGCGGTAACGCGGCGGCCGCGAATTTAAAGGGAAACCGCTGATCTGGTGACAGTTCAGCATGAGCGGGGGAAATCCTGCCTGACCTAAGCCGCAAAATTTACTCAACATATTGCCACCTTTTTAATATTTATTTAGCTTTAGCGTCAAAAAGGGACATTCCTCAACGCAAAAGGAATACCCGTTACTTAAGAG